>USEE01000052.1 GCA_900553645.1 uncultured Eubacteriales bacterium | reverse complement strand
ATTGCGTACTCCGGAATTTTTGAGACACACTCTAGTGAACTGCCGCGCCGCCTGACTAAGCAGAGCCAAGCTTAAACAATCGGCTAATTAGTCGAGCCTGTTTCTTCTATATTTATTTAGGAAGCCGCTCATGAACAGCGGATTATTCCAGTATAAGTCACGCCTCGGACTTCGCCCTTTTCGCAAGCGCGTCCATGACAATCGCCTTAACGCCTGCAAAGACGGTATCCTCATCCGGGCTGGCGTCGACGACCTTTACGCGCTCAGGCTCGGCGCGCGCGATTCGCAAAAAGCCTTCGCGCACACTGTGATGGAATTCAATCTTCTCGCTCTCGATGCGGTCGTCCGCTTCGCCGCGGCCCTTTCTGCGGCGCATGGCGGCTTCTTCAGGCGACAGGTCGAATACTATCGTCAGATCAGGCTTTAGCCCGCGCGTGGCAAAGTCGTTTATCACGCCCACCTTGTCCTCGCCCACTCCGCGCGCCCAGCCCTGATAGGCTATGCTGGAATCGACGTAACGGTCGCCCAGCACTATCGCGCCGGAGTTCAGCGCGGGCATCAGCACCTCGCTGGTATGCTGCGCGCGCGCCGCCGCGAACAGCAGCGCCTCGCACTCGCTGGTCATCTTGCCCTTAAACTCGTTGCCAATAAGCATACCGCGTATGCGTTCGCCGATGGGACTGCCGCCCGGCTCGCGCGTGGCCAGCACGTTCCAGCCGCATTCAGTAAGCCACTTGCTCAGGCGATCCGCCTGAGTGCTCTTGCCGCAGCCGTCTATGCCCTCGACCGATATGAACATGCCCGGCGCGTCGTCTGCACTGCCCAGCAGCAGCTTTTCCAATTCTTCAACCGACTCGCAGATATTATCCGCGCCCGCGTTTTCCAGCTCTTCGCGCGAACCATAGCCGTACAGTGCACCTATGCCGTACACGCCCGCCTTATGCGCGCCCTCAATATCATACAGGCGGTCGCCCACCATAGCGACGTTTTGCGCGCCCTCGGGCAGTGCGCTGCGAATCAGTTCATCCTTGGGCAGCCCTGATTCGTCCATAGGAGCGGCGCTTATCGCATCGAAGTAAGGCGTAAGTCCAAAGTATTCCAGCACCAGCTCGGCAAACTTAACCGGCTTGGCCGTGGCAACGCCCAAATACACGCCGCGCGATTTGAGCGCGCGCAGCATACGCGGTATGCCCGCGTACACGCGGTTTTCCATCCAGCCGATGCGGTTGTACCGCTCGCGGAACAGCCTTACGGCCTCATACGACTGATCGAGCGTCATGCCGTTTATCCGCTGAAATGAATCCAGCAGCGGCGGCCCCACGTACAGTCTGCGCTTCTCCTCGGGTATGGGCGCAAAGCCCATGCGTTCAATCGCATAGTCCACGCTGGCCAGTATGCCGCGTGCGGAATCGGTAAGCGTACCGTCCAGATCGAACAATACGTAATCGTACATCGGCAGGGTATCCTCCTTTTGCCGCATTATTCTCGGGTAACGACGCACAGGCCGCGCTCCAGGCCGAACAGTTCCGCACCCGCGCGCTGAGCCGCAAGCAGCCTTTCACATGTTTCGCGCGATATTTCCTCGCCCGGCGCGCATTCGGCCACGCCCGGCGGGTATGCGCCCAGCGCCCGCGCCGCGATGCGCCCCGCCGCGCGCTCCAGCTCCACGCGCTCGTATGCGCCCAGCGCCGCCTGTCTGACACTCATCGCGCGCCGCCCGCGCATTACGCGTTCGACCTTGGGCAAGGCATAATTTCCGTTTCCGCGCGGAAGCCGCTTCAATCCGCCTATCAACGCGTCGAACTTGTCCTTATCGTCCACAGCCGAGCATATCATGACTATGCGCCGCGCGTCGGCCATCTCTATGTCTATGCCCATTTGGGTCAGCGCGTCGCGCGCCGCAAAGCCGGTTATGCCGCGCGGCGTTACGTCCAGCGCAATCCGAGTGCGGTCGCAGTCCAAGCCGAAATATTCACGCGCAGGCATAATGTCCAGCGTGCGGCATTCGTCCAGTACGCGTTCGCATTCGTCGGCCACGCGGCTAAGTTCCGCGCGGCCATGCTCGTCCATATATTCGCGCGCGCTGTCCAGCGACGCCATTATCAGAAACGACGGGCTGGAGCTTTGGGTAAGCGCCACTCGGCTGAGCAGCCTGTCCGCGTCCACGCGCTCATTCATATGAAGGAACGCGCCGCCGGTCAGCGCGGGCAGCGTCTTATGCGCGCTCTGCACGCACATGTCCGCGCCCATATCAAGAGCGCTCACGCATTCGCGTCCTGCGCCGTCATCCGGGCGGTAAACGCATTTAAGCCCGTCCAGCCAGTTGAGGTGCGCACCGTGCGCCTCGTCCACCAGAACCAGCATACCTGCCGCGTGCGCCGCCTTGGCAATCTGCCCAAGCTCCATCATGCGCCCGAAGTAATCCGGGCGCGTGAGCAATACCGCGCGCGCGTCGGGATTTTGCCTTACCGCGCTTAATACGTCCTCAGTCCGCGTAAACGGCGCACCCGCTTCATCCGCCCATGCGTCTACCCATACGGGTTCCATGCCGTACAGCGCGCACGCCGATATTGCGCTCAGGTGACTAGCGCGCGGCAGTATCACGCGCTCGCCCGGCGCGGCGGCATAGCCCAGCATTGCCTCCACGCCGCATGTCGAGCCGTTTGTCAGAAATATCGTATGCGCCGCGCGCGCGCTTTTTGCCATGAGCCGCTGGGCGGCAAGTATCGGCCCTTCGGCGTGATACAGATCGTCGGTCACGTTAAGCTCGGTCACGTCCATATGCGCCCGGAGCGGCAATATGCACTCCCGCCCCTTATGGCCGGGCATGTGGAAGCTTAATCGGTCGTCCATTGCCCGGAGCGCTTCTATAAGCGGCGCGCTCATTCGTTGCCCGCGTCGCTGGCCACGCCGGTCGCCGCGAGTTTGTGCCGGCGCGGCTTGCCTGCGGGCGTGCTTTGCGCCTCCAGCCCCGACCGCGCGAGCAGTTCGTCCACGGTCACAGGCTCGTATATGTTCAGCTCGTTTTCCAAAGCGTCAGCCTCGGCGGCTGTCAGTATTGTGGGTTTTATCCTCAAATCATGCAGCGCCCGCACAAATTCGTCGTACTCGGGCGCGTCCGGCGCTATACTTGACATTCGTTCCTCGCATAATACGCAAATGCGCATTGAGTTTATCTCAATCCCGTTGCAGCAGTCCCGCCCGCATATCATGCAGGTATTAGAATGCGCCATTGGCCTGATACCTCCAGCCGTTTTTTTACTATATACTATTCAGCTTGCGTTCGGGTGGTTACGCGCTTATTCAGCCTTGGCAACCGGGAACTGCGCCACATGCAGCTTGGCTATGCCGTAAGGCACAAGTTCGATTTCCTGCTCCGCGCCCTTTGAATACTTCATGCCGATCGGCGGGTTGGCGCAGGACGCGCCGTCCATGCCCCACTCGGGCGCGCGCACCGCGGATACCTTCAGCTTCACCGGCGCTTCGCCCGTGAAACCCGCTTCGCCGCACTTTTCGATATGGCGCGCGCTCAGATCGCCGCCGTCAACCAGCGCCCAGTTCCACTCGCTTTCAGGCCACACCTCGTAATCGCTTACGTACCTGCGGCCCTTGGTTACGCGCCACTCCTCTGCAATCGGCAGCGCCATCAGCAGCGGGCCGTACTCCACGGCGCGTGACTGATGGAACCACTCGGTCGCGCGCGCGGTCATGGGAAGGCTAATTTCGATCACGTCGCCGGTATGCCATTCGCGCTCAATCTTGGCTGTGCCATCCTTGACGGAAGCAGTCTCGCCCGCGCACACTGCCTTGAACTCATTGCACCACGCGGGCACGCGCAGGTATACCGGGAAGCGGCAGGATGCCTTAACGCTCACTTCGATGCGCACTGCGTCCTCAAACGGATATTCGGTCTTTACGCGCAGCCTTACCGGCTGGCCGCCCGCGCGGAAGCGCACGGTGCAGGGCGCATAGCTGAGTGCCGCAAGTCCGTCGTCGCGCGTCGCCATCCACAGATTGGCCGCGTACTTGGGCCAGCCCTGATGCATGTTGGCGGTGCAGCAGCCGAAGTTGGGTTCCAGACCGAACGTGTTAGAGTTGTTGGCATTGTTGTACCAGCGGCGCGGCTCATCGCTGGCGCGTACCTGATTGACCTGCTGCAGATACTGATGCGAGGTCATATCGGCTTTGACAGTCGCGGGCAGCGCGTTGAACGCCAGCTTCTCCAGCTTGTCGCCCATGCTGAGGTCGCCCAGCGCCCAGGCAAGCGTCTCCAGCGAGAACATGGTTTCGACCACCGCGCACAGCTCGGTGCCCTGCGTGGGGCTGTTGCCCGCCAGATGCTCGTCGCCGGTGAACATGCCCATCGCCACGCCGTGATAGCGCATAAGCTTCTGCCAGCCCTCGTAAAACGCCTCGCGATCCTTGCTGCTGCCGCTGACGAGGTAATTCATCGCGGGCGCTTTAAGACCCATGCCCACGTTTACTACGTGCGAATAATGGTACTGAGTGCGGGTATAGGGCCTGTCCGCGCCCGAAAGCTCCGCTTCCTTTGCGCGGCCCGCCTCCATCTCGGCCCACGGTATATGGCGCGCCATCGAGCGCGTGAACGGGAAAGTGTTGAAGAAGCGCCCCCAGTCCAGCGTCTGCGCCGAGATCTTTTTGCACAGTTCCAGCAGGAACTTTGCGCCGGTCAGGTTGTACAGCCATATCGCGCACAGCATGTTGTCGCCGCCGCGCGCAACCGCCCATTCAATCATGGGCTGTTCGTCCAGCTTTTTATACTCATACGCGAAATATTTCAGCATGAACTTGGGCACGCGCTCGTCGGTGGTGGCGGTGTAGTACTGGATAAGCGCCTTGAGCGCCACCATGCGCGGCCACCAGTCGTCGTTGTTCTTGGGGCCGAAGAAGCCGTCCTCGCGCTGGGAAGCCAGCATCCATTCGATGTACTTGCCCGCGCGCGCGATAAGCTCCTCGTCGCCCAGCAGATACGCCAGCGGCACAAGGCCGTCCAGATAGTACGGCGCGCGCTCCCACGCATCGCCCTTGCCGCCCAGCCAGGCGCATTCGTCCGATACGTCCGGCCAGAACTTGTACAACGTCCCGGTTATGCCCTTTGCCTGAGTGCGGAGCTGCTCCAGCAGCCAGCCCTCGGGCTTTACCGCGGTCAGCGGCAGCGGCGCATAGTCGCTCGGCGGCAGCGGCGCGCGATTAAAAAACACTTTGCTGTTCATTTGAGCTATCTTCCTCCGTAAATTGCGCATATGTGTGGCCGCGCATGGCGGCCGTGTTATCATTGCAAGGCAGGGCTTTGGCGGCTTTTAAGGCGGGATAAGCTGGCGTTTGCTTTTCAGAAGTTATTCTAAAAGCAGACCAATCCGCGTTTCCCGCCTTAAACGGAAGATCATCCGTTTATGCCTTAACCAGACTGCCTGAGTTTACTATATATAATGTATGGATTCGCGCGCGAAGCATCACTTATGCTTGCGGCGCGCGCGGAACGACGCGCGGTCGTACATAAGGAATTCGCATTCCAGTCGACCGTTGTACAGTCGGCGGCGCTTGTCCGCGCGGCGGCCAAACTCGCGTTCAAAGTTGGCGTTGGACGTAATCACGCCCATCGCGGCCTCGCTCTGCGCCGCGGCCAGCCGTCCCAGCGCACGCGCAACCGCATCGGCCGCGCGACGGTCGCCCAGCCGCTCACCATACGGCGGATTGGCCAGTATCGCGCCGCCATTGCAATCGCCCGCCCAGTCGCGCATATCGGTATTGATTAGCGATATGCGCCCGTTGAATCCGCACTGCCGCACATGCTTGCGCGCCAGATCGAGCGCGTCGGGGTCTATGTCCACGCCGGTTATGTCCAGCGCGTCGTTGTCGTGCGCATGGAATCGTTCAAGCGCATCGTCGCGCAGAAGCGTACTCGCCTGCTTATCGAGCGCGGGCCAGGTCTCCATCGCGAAATCGCGGTTAAGTCCGGGCGCACGGTCGGTGGCTATCATGGCCGCCTCGCAAAGTATCGTGCCCGTACCGCAGCATGGGTCGAGCAGCGGCGCGTCCGGCCGCCACGGCGTAAGCTTGACCAGCGCCGCCGCCAGCGTCTCGCGCAGCGGGGCCTCGCCGTTCCACGTGCGGTAGCCGCGCCGGTTGAGCGCCACGCCGCTGGAATCCAGCGTTATCTCCACCTTATCTGAATGTATCGCGCAGTCTATCGCGAACACCGGCCCGGTCTCGCTGAGCCAGTCGCCGCCATAGCGCGATTTAAGCCGCTCGGCCACGGCCTTTTTGACTATCTTCTGGCAGTCGGACGGGCTCATCAGCTGACTGCGCACGCACTTGGCGCGCACCGGGAACGCCGCGTCTACGGGCAGCAGCGCCTCCCACTCGATTGCGCGCACCGCCTCAAACAGCTCGTCGAACGTCCTTGCCTCAAACCTGCCCATCTCCAGCAGCACCCGGTCGCAGCAGCGCAGCCACAGATTGGCGCGCAGTCCCGCCGTCATGTCGCCTTCAAAGCGCACCGCGCCATTCTGCGCCTCGACATTTTGCGCGCCCATATCGCGCAGTTCGCGCGCGACTATTCCCTCCAGCGCAAACGCCGCCGTCGCTATCCATTGCATCGGCATACTCTCCTTTTTCGGTATACTATCATTATACAACCGCATGTGCACTACTGTCGATACAGAATTGGTTTAGTTTTTTGGCGCGCCGCATCTTTCATTCGGCAACATATTGTAAACTTAATCAGTACGCAGGTTGACAATCAATCGCGCATGTGGTATCCTTTTCCCAGTTAAATTGCGGGGAGGTAACTTTTTTATGGAAGCAAAGGCAAAGACTTCGCTTAAAACGCGCGATATGGCTTACTGCGCGCTGATGTCGGTATTGATTGCGGTGTGTTCGTGGATCTCGCTGCCTATCGGTCAGGTTCCGTTTACCTTGCAGACCTTCGGTGTGTTCTGCGCGCTGGGGCTGCTGGGCGGCGCGCGCGGCACTATCGCGATTGCGGTTTACATACTGCTGGGCGCGGTGGGCGTGCCTGTGTTCGCAGGCTTTTCGGGGGGACTTAGCGTATTGATCGGCACCACCGGCGGCTACATAGTGGGCTTTTTGCTGTCGGGACTTATCTATTGGCTGATTACCGCCAAGTTCGGCTCGGGACTTGTGCCGTCGATAATCGGCCTTGTGCTGGGACTTGCGGCGTGCTACGCGTTTGGCACGGCGTGGTTCATGGTTGCGTATGCGCGCGCTACCGGCCCGATTGGTCTTGGTTCGGCGCTGATGTGGTGCGTTGTGCCCTTCCTGCTGCCCGACGCGGGCAAGATGGCGCTGGCGCTGCTGCTGACCGGCAGGCTTAAGAAGCATGTACACCTTTAATTTAAGGCCGCACCACGCGCTGTGCGCGCTGTTCTTCACCGGACACGGATACAGCCCGGAGTTCACGCGGCACATGGAGAAGGTGCTTTCCGGTATGCGCGAGGGCGCGGGCGCGCGGCTGTGCTCAGGCGCGGACGAGCTGTGCTCGGCCTGTCCCAATCTTGAGGGCGGTGTATGCAATTGCTCCGAGAAGGTGGACAGGTACGACGCGGCGACGCTCAGTCTGCTGGGGATTAAGCCCGGAGAGGAAGTTTCAGCCGCTGAGTTCCGTGCGCGTGCAATCGAAAACATCATACTCGCGGGCAGGTTCGGCGACGTGTGTCCCGACTGTCAGTGGCGCAAAATCTGCAATCCGCTTGCCGAAAAGCTCATTTATGATTCGAACAAAAGCGGCAAGTGATTGTTCACATAAGTAAAATATGCCGATTATCATTAAAAAATGCCGTCCCATGCGGGCGGCATACGGCATTTAACGCGAGATTGCGCCACGTTACGGATTATTTTCACAAATACGCTGTTCAAAGCCACAGAAATTTGATAGAATATAGGC
>USEE01000051.1 GCA_900553645.1 uncultured Eubacteriales bacterium | reverse complement strand
CCCACAACCACGCTCTTGCACGACGGCTTTTCTATCATAACCCGATCGACCGCGGAATCGTGATCGGGCGTCATTATCAGAAATGCAAACTTGAACTGGCTCACAGATTTTCCTCCTCCTTCAACCTCGCCATGTACATGCACGCCCAGCGCACACAGCCGGTGCACACGGTGTAATGCTTGCCGCCCGGCGCGCGGAACGCCGCCATCTGCGCAGGGTCCTTCATATCCACGCCGGTCAGTCCCATGCACGTAAGCGTGCCGTACTCCGCCGTGAAGTCGCGCAGGAACCTGCTCGCCAGCGCCTTACATCGCGTCTGGTCGCCGCCCGCCTCGCGCCCGGCCATCACGCCCAGCGCCATCAGCGCACCCGTGACCGCACCGCACACCGACTGACTGCCGCCCATGCCGCCGCCGAACGCCGTGGCTATGCGCGGCAGCAGCTTATCGTCCGCGCCGATGTATTCGCACACGCTTTTAAGCGTGCTTTCGGCGCAGTTCATCTCGCGCCGGTTAAACGCCCCGACATTTTTGTCGAGTATCTTTTCCATATCAGCAAGTTCCATATGCCCGCACCACTCTTTTCATAAGTATCATGAGCGCATGTTAAGCAATTTGCGCATCAGTTCGATTTCGCTTGGGTCGTCGCTGGTTATCAGCTCCACGCTGCCTACGCGCCCGGATTCGCCGCGCGCAAGGCCGCGCTCCTCCAGCAGCCGCTTCAACTGGCGCGCCGTGCCGCCGTTGCCGTCGATCACCTGTGCGCCCGGGAAGGTGCGCTCGACCGCCGTGCGCAGGAACACGTAATGCGTGCAGCCCAGCACCACCGCGTCCACGCGCACATCGCCAATCTTTTCGCGCACGCCCGCGAGGTATTCGTCCATCTCGGGGCCGTCCACCACGCCGCGCTCCACCATGTCCATAAGCCCCGGGCACGGCATGGGCAGTGCGTCGCGGCCGTATTCGCTCATCAGCCGCTTGAATTTGTCAAGGCTGAGCGTAAGCGGCGTGGCCATTACGACCACCTTGCCGCCGTGTGCGCACGCGCTGGCGGGCTTGAGCGCAGGCTCCATCGCCACAACCGGCATGTCCAGCCGCTCGCGTATCAGCGGCGCGGCCGCCGCCGTCGCTGTATTGCACGCGATTACCAGCGCCTTTATGCCCCTGTCCAACAGCTTTTCGACCACGTTCCACGCCAGCACGCGGATTTCGCCGCTGCTCTTTTCGCCGTAAGGCGCGTTTGCGCCGTCGCCAAAGTATATAAAGTCCTCGTCCGGCATAAGCGCGCGCAGATCGCGCAGCACCGATATGCCGCCCACGCCGCTGTCGAACACGCCCACCGGCGCATCGCGGCGCGCGCTATTGTCACTTACAACCACTTGTGAATACCGCCCTTTTTCATATTAAGGCGCGCATTGCAGCCAATCACCGGCCAAACGCCTTTGTTTGAGCCAGTAAACCTGCCGCGCTGTTTTCCCAATCGCGCCGAAAAGCCCGCGCAGTCAGTATGTGCGGAAGTATTTTTCGCTTAATATTGTACGCCCGCAGCGGCGGCGTGTCAATCTTGCGGGCGTTTTTTAAGGCGGTATGCGCTGCTTGGCCGTATGGCGTTTTGCCTTAACAGATTTAGTCTGCCTCAACGTCGTGCGCCAGCGTGGCGGCTATCCCGCGCGCCAGATACGGCATTGAATTAAGCGCCTCCTCCAGCGTGTTGCGGTTGTTGCCTACCTCGATTAGGAGACACCTTTCCGATATATGCTGATTATACCTGCCCGATTTGACCAGCACCTTTTTGCATATGCCGGGCGCTATCCGGCCCAGCTCGTCGGTCAGGCGCTGACCCCAGACCAGATTCTTTTCAAAGTCGGGCTTCTGCGCAAACGCTTCGCCGCCCGACGTGCCCTCGCCCGTGCCCAACAGCACCATCAGCTTTGCCGCACTGTGCCCGTCGATCTCGGCGCACAGCGTCTCGCCTGTGCCCTTCACATACGCGTCGCGGTGCATGTCTATCCACAGGTCGAACGCGCGCCCATCCTGCTTGAACTGCTCCAGCATTTTCAGCGAGCGCTCGTACGACGTGGACAGCGCGGTCTGCTCATAGTCGCTGGTGTCGTGGTACACGCTCGCACCCATCGCCTTGAGAAGCCGCGTCAGCTCCTCGCCCACGCGCACTATTGAGTGATCTGCGTCGCTTGTGCGGTAGGCGCTTATCTCGACATAGGTATCCTGCGGCTGCTTTTCATACGATTCATGCGTGTGCGTATGGTATATCAATATGCTGCGCCCCGAAAGCGGGCCGAGCCGGTTATCGTCGCTGAGCCCCGCCGCCAGTATCGCGCCCAGCGACGCGGCGGTCTGATCGGAAGAACCCTCAGCATCGGCCGATGATGCCGCCAAATCCGTTTGTGCGTCCTCCGCGCCCGCCGTAAAGTCCACGCCCACCACATACACCGCGTTGCCGTCCAAATCGCCCTGCATAGCCGAAACGGACAAAGCAGCGCCGGCGGCCGTGGGTGGGATTGCTCCCATCCCGTCCGCCGGCGCATCCGCATTCAGTGCATATTCGCCTGTCCCCGCGTCAATCGCATAGCCGCCGTATCCGCCGCCTCCGCCGAACGCGCCGCGCCGCCACGCAATCCATATACCCGCCAGCAGCGCCGCGGCCGCAATCGCCGCCAGCGTGCCCGCGATTATCTGCGATTTCTTTATCACTTTGATTCGCACCATACGCTCATCTCCCGTCGCTGTTTGCTGTTAAAGACTATGACGCGGCGCGGCGCGATATGACGTGTATTCTTTTAAGGTGGGTAAGTCATGTGCTTTGTTTTTCATTTTAAGGCACAGTCTCAAGCTCTGCCTTTCGTCGCTATACAGTCAGCCAGCGCAAGTCCTCTAAAGTAAGCTCCGGCTGAAGCGCGCGATTGAGCGCGTCCGCAATCAGCCGCGACGCGCGCTCGACCAGCGAATCGATGCTGCGCGGCGCGACGATCATGTCTCCCGCCGCATCGGCGAGCCTGCCATCCGACTGCGCGCCCGCGCGTTCCAGCGCGTCCGCGACTATCGAGCGCGCGTATACCACCGTGGGCACGCCTATCGCCGCCACGCGCACGCCCAGCGTGTCGCGGCTTAGTGCGGCGCGATGGTTGCCCACGCCCGAGCCGGGCTGTATGCCCGCGTCGCTTAGCTGAATCGTGTTGGCTATGCGTCCCGGGTCGCGCGCGCACAGCGCGTCGATTGCGATTATCGCGCCCGGCCTGAGTTCGCGCACAAGACCCTTTACAACCTCCTCCACTTCTATGCCCGTCGCGCCGTACACGCCGGGCGCGGCGGTCATTACGCGTCTCAGTCCCGGAATGCCCGCTTCATCCTGAAGCGCGCGGGTACTCAGCACCATGTCGGCGACGCGCGGGCCTATCGCGTCCGGTGTGACCTGCCGGTTGCCCAGACCCAGCACCAGTACGCCCGCCTCCTGCACTTCATCAAGCCCCGCCAGCGCGCTTATCTCGCCCGCCAGCATATCGGTCAGCGCCGACCACTCGTCGCCGCCCATATCGTCCAGTCCGTCCGAATACAGCGTCACGTATGCGCCGGGGCGCTTGCCGGTCTCCCGCTCGCCGCGCTCGTTAAGCACATCCACGCGCAATCGCGTCACGCCGCCCGACTCACTGCGCGCAATGCGCACGCCCTCAACCTGTTCTCCCGCGCCCACGCGCCCGGATTCCATCGCAAGGTCTGTGTATATCCTTGACATGCCTTTGCCTCCCGAAATCGAATTTGCGCTTATTATGCCCGAAAATCGATGCGCGCCGTATGCCTGCATTAAACAAAGTTTTCCAAAATATAGCAAAGACATGGTTTCAGACTTTAAGTAGTAAAACGCGCGTAATCTGCCCCGACACTTTCAATTCAATGCCGGAAGATTGCAAATTCCGCCTTAACATTGCAAGCCCTTAAAAGCCGCGCGCGCAGGCGCTGTTCATCCAATAAAATAACATGGGCTTTCCAGCGTGTTCCCATACGAGCGCGCCGGGCGGCTCTGGGGTAGTTGACAATTCAGCATCGCCCGTCTATAATTTGTTGGAGAGAATGTCGGACTGCGCACGAGACGAAATGTGCGCAGTCCGTATTAAACGTATGCGCGCTCAGGCGCGGCTTAAATTAAACTAATGATTAGCGGGAGGTGCGGCGGATGATCGCGCGGCACATCACCTCACACGACGAAAACGGTATGCGGCTGCTGGGCATAGGGCGCGAAATTCATCGCACGCCCACACAGCAGGCGCTGGAAAACTTAGCAATGGATCTGGCCTCGCGCGAGGGCAGCGTAATTTACGCCCAGCAGCGCTGCATGGACGGTGCGGCGATAAGCAAGGCGTATCACTGCGAAGGGCGCGTGATCGTGGACAGCGTATATTTTTCCACAATTGAGGAACTGAAGCGGCTGTACACGCGCGCGCCGCTGGGCGACGGGCTGTTCTTTGCGGCCGCATCCACGCTGGGCCGCCCGACTGCGCTGCCCTCGCCCGCATCCGAAGCGCTAAAGTCGGACGCGTCGTTCGACGAGTTTGCGGACGCGGTTAATTCGCTGTTCCCGGACGAGGACGCGCTGGCCGACGTTATATGCGCGCTGCGCACGCCTATACTGCCGCTGGCCGTGATGGGCGACATGCCGGACGGCGAGTTTTCGCGCAAGCTGTACATGGCGCTGGAGCTGATACTGCGCTCGCTGCCCGCCGACGCGGCGGCGCGGCTGGACTTTATCACGCTGTGCGGCGGCGAGGGCGCGTGCGCGGGGCTTACCGGCTACACTGCGGACGAAAATCCCGAATGCGACGCATACATATCCCTGCCCGACGGCGCGCGCAGTATAGACGCGATACCGTCTCAGGGCGACTATGCGCGCGCGGACGCATTGCTGGCGGGCACGCTGGACGACATCATGGACGCAAGCATCGCGGGCGACGGAGCGCCCGCCGCCGCGGCTGCACCCGCGCCGCGGCCCATGCCTCAGCCTAAGTCCGAACCCCAGCCGGTTCAGCCTGTTCAGACCGACTGCGCCGATTCGCCCGCGCTCAGTCAGATCGATCTCGACAAGGCACAGCAGACGCTTTCGGCATCGCTCAGGTACGCTAATTCGCATGAATTCAGGCGGTTCACGACGGGATTTCTGCACCTGCGCGCCAGCATGGAGCCGCAGCTGTACTTCCGCTACTGCCTTAAATACAGCGACTACCTGCACCGGCTCGACCATCCGATGTGCGAGGTGTACGACGCGGAGCTGGCCGCGCTGTACCAGCAGCCCCCAGCCGGGCTTATGGCGGTGCAGATCGCGTTGACGCTGACCGGCTATCCGGGCGCATTGCGCGGCGCGATAAAGCATCTCGACCGTGCGGGCGTGCTGGACAGGTTCATATCCGACACGCTTCCGCGCATGAACGTGGGCGACAAGCCCGAGGAATACGCGCTGACGCTGCTTTCGATACGCGCGACGCTTAAAGCGTGCGTGCCGGACGAGCACCGCACGCTGGTTACGGATTCGATTGCCAAAGCGGTAAACGAAAGTCTGCCGGGCGCGATCAGACGCGTGAGCGCCGCGGCGCTGTGCTCGGTGCGCGACGCGCTGGATTCGCTCATCGACGAAGAACCGGCGCTGGGAGAAGGCGCGTTCGACCCCGCGATGAGCGAAATCATCGACCGCATCGAATTCAAGCGAATGGACGAGCACGCCGAGGAGACCTACCCCGCGCTGGACTTTGCCTATTCATACGTGCGCCAGTGGGACGGTCAGGTCACGGACAAGCAGCGCGCGATATGCCTGTGGGGGCGGCTGATGAGCGGGTGCAGCGACTGGCACGGCTGTGTGATGGAGGGCGCGCTCAGGCTGCTTGCGCCCATGAACCCGGTAAACCGCGTGGACTTCATGGGCTTTGTCAGGCGGTATTTCGCCGCGATGTGCGACGGCGGGCTGGACAGGACTCAGATAAGCGAGTCGGTCGTGATAATCACAATGCTGACCGCGCTAAGGTTCGATTCGCAGAACAACTGGCGCATAGACGAGCTGGGCGATGTGCTGGAACGCCTGGGCGACGCGGGCGAAGGGCTGGTGCGCGAGTTCTGGCAGCAGGTGGACACGCGCGTCGATCTCCTGCCCGTCGATATGCTCAACGCCGCGCACGACGTGGCCGACGGGCGCGGCGCGCAGACGCTCCGCCCCACGCGCGGCCGAAGCCAGCGCGAGGACGACGAATACGCGGACGACGGTTATCTGGATTCGCCGCGTTCGCGGTACGACGAGGATGATTACGGCGAATCGCACCGCGCCGGTTCGCGCGGCAGATCGGGCTACGGCGCGTCGCGCTATTCCCGCGAGGACGAGCGCGAACGCACGGGCGACATGCGCGCGCGCGGCCGCGAATACGACGCGCGGCTGGCGATGCGCGCCTCGGCTTCGTACAACGAGCGCGAGGGCAGCGGCCGTCAATCGGGCGGCAGGCCCGCGCGCAGACGCGACTATTCATACGACCCGGACGATCCGGACGGCGGCCGCGGCGGACGAAGCTTCGGCGACGCGATGTCGCGGTACCGTGCCGAAAGCCGCCGCGAGAAGAAGTGCTTGTCCGCGGACACGGTGATGCTGGGCGCGCTGGCGATTGTGGCCATCGGGTCGGTGGCGTTCTGCGCCGTCAAGTATCTGAAATAGTCCGCAGTAATCCATTTCGCAATGGTATTTTAATAGAAACTCCACCCGCCAAAAGCGGTTTTTGCTATTGCAATCGCCGCCGAAACGTGATATAATATTGTCTGTTGATTTAACAAGACCGGGAGGTGAATTGATTTGCCGCAGATTAAGTCCGCCATTAAGCGCGTTAAGGTCACCAAGGTCAAGACCGATAACAACCGCAGCGCCAAGACCGCTATGCGTACCGTAGTCAAGAAGTTTGAAAACGGCGTTGCCGAGGGTAAGGCTGACGTCGCTATGCTGAACGTCACTGCCAGCGCCATAGACAAAGCGGCCAGCAAGGGCGTCATTCATAAGAACGCCGCTAACCGCAAAAAGGCTCGTCTGGCCAAGCGTCTGGCCAAGGCCGCTCAATAATTTTTCCGCATGATTGCCATCAAACGCCTTCTGATGAAAGGCGTTTTTTGTTTTGGTTTTTTTGATAGGCAGTCGGCATTCGTTAGGGTGTGTCTCAAGCGGAGCAATTCGCAAGTTCGAGTGGATTTGCCTTTTTGAGACACACTCTAAAGTGGAAAATAAACAAGTCTGGAGTTCTTCATGTGTTTCTGTGGACTGGCAATGGAACATATCACATAAGCAGCGAACAATTACGGATATATCGTTTGCGACACCTATACATTCAACGCAGCGTCTTTGCATTGCTTCTATTCGTACAAACTCCTTATGTATCCGTGAAACACAAAATCGCGTAACTGCTTTGGGAGTTTCGCGTTTGCCATCTGAAGCAAAGCAGTAGCATATTTGTCCTTAGTCAACCTCGAATAAAGAATGACGCTTTATGCTTCGATATATCCGACAAAATTGTAGTAAATGTGAATGTCCCGTTCCTCGTGATCGTCCACGGTATAGCGTTCGCTGATCTCAATTTTCTGAATCAGGCGAACCAGCGTGGGATGGTCTAATTCTTCAAGCTGGGCATAGTCCTGCATCATATCCAGCCGTGCGTCCACGGAGGACTCCGTTTCCCGGCTGGCGGCAAGCTGGCCGGTCAACTCCTTATGACGCTCCTGCTTTTCCCGACGTTCGGCTTCGTACTGGTTGAGCAGATTGATGCACACGCTCTCCGGGATGCGCCCCAGAACCTTATCCTCATAAGCGGACTGAATCAGCTTATCCAGCTCCGGAAGCCGTTTGCCGATGGCGTTCAGCTCTGCTTGCAGTGTTCGGGTGCGCTCCACGCTGGCGTTCTATTCCCTCG
>USEE01000050.1 GCA_900553645.1 uncultured Eubacteriales bacterium | reverse complement strand
CGGGCTTCATAACCGCCGAGCCGGATTCCTCGCTGCCCGTCAACATGGTCGAGATGTACGAGGCGTTCGATAAGGAACTGGTTTACGCCGACAACATGGGCTTCGCATTTGACGAAGAGCCCGTTATGACCGAGCTGGCCGCTATCCGTCAGGTAACTAACGAGTATTACAGGGCTCTGACCGCCGGTCGTGCCGATCCCGAGACCGAGCTGCCCAAGTTCCTGGATGCTCTGAACAACGCTGGTCTGGAAACTGTCCTCGCCGAGGAGCAGAGCCAGCTGAATGCATGGCGCGCCGCTCAGGGCAAGTAATATTTGATACTATCTCCAACCTCACGTTTCATTACGTGGGGTTGGATTATTTTTGGGGAGAGGGAAAGGGGGGACGTGTTCTTTCCTTCCGAAAATAAAGAACACGTCCCCCTCCGTACCGCCAACCTAACGAATAACTATACTTCCTCTATACAGAATACCGCCGCACTTTCAGAAAGCGCCAGCTGTGCCATGAACCCCTGCTCCATGAGTTCTTTGCCCGAAATATATGCGTCACGCGACTCAACCTGCGGGAATACCTGACGTATTGGCGTATTGAACATCGTGTCGTAGCGCGAAATGTTGTTAAAATCCATGCGCATCGCGCCACTGGGGCAGCATTCAAAGCAGGTTTCCGGATGCAGTCTGCGTACCTCGGCCAGTACTTCATGCCACACATTCGTATATTAATACAATCAATCTCAGCCCGGATTAAGAATCGGGTTGGAATTGATCTTTATCCATTCCATGCAGGTGGTCGATATTACCAGGTCCATTTCGCCGATCAGCCTGCGCCCGGCTTTAACTCCACGCACAGCCGCTCGCTTGCGCCTATCCTGAGGTAGGCCTTGTTGTCGCAGCGGTTTTCGCCATTTCGCCCGCGTCGAAGCTGTGCCAGCCGCCGCGGTTTTCGCGCGACCATCTGCCCGCCTGAGTATACAGCTAATACTGCCTTTCGGCCAGCGTGAACCGCCAGTTCGCGCGCGTGAGCGTCACGGGCGCGCCGCCGACGTTCTTCATGCCGCCGCTCAGCCGCACCACGCCGGTTTCCGCGTCGGTCGATATGCGCGCGCGCAGTTCAAGTCCCGCCTCAATCCACGTAAGCTCCACGCCGTCCGCCGTTTCAGTTGCGGTTTCGGGTTCGTCCGCGCCGTTTGCCTCGCTGCCATTTAGCCATATTTCAAACAGCTCGCCGCCGTCCACGGGCAGGCCGCAGCGCTTCAAAGCGTCTTGCCACATGGTATCGCCCCATTTCTTAATCGGATTTTCGATAAGTCAAGTATTAACATCCGTGCCTGCATGTAAATAAGCCGCATTCACCGACTTATTTTGCATACGTGCTTGCATGTGGAAGCAAATTCTACTATAATTAAACTAGCAATTATTCATCGGAGGTGTTTTGCATATGATGCTTGGACTTAGCTCTTACTCCCTCGATCCGGCGATTGCCTCGGGCGAAATGACGCTGTACGACGCGATAGACTGGGCTGCGGCTCAGGGCGCGGAGTGCATGGAACTGGTGCCGTTCTCCTTCACGTTTATGGACGACGAGCGCCATATCGACAGCGAGTACATAAAGAAGGTCGTGCGCCATGCCAAGGACGCGGGCATAAAGCTGTGTAACTATTCTGTGCTGGCCGACCTGTGCAAGGAAGACCCCGACGCACTGCGCGACGAGGTTGCGCGCGTAAAGCGCCACGTCGATGTGGCCGCCGAGCTGGGCGTGCCGGTAATGCGTCACGACGTGTCCGCCTTCCGCCGCCCGCACGGTGAAAACGGACTGGAGTATTTTGAAAAGCTGATGCCGCTGATGGTGGAGTCTGCGGGCGCAATCGCCGACCACGCCGCGCAGTACGGCATAACTACGCTGATTGAGAACCACGGCTTCTTTGCCAACGGCTGCGATCGCGTGGAGCGCATCATCCGCGCTGTCAATCGTCCCAACTACGGTCTGCTGCTGGACACCGGCAACATCGCGTGCGTGGACGAGGACCCGGCCGTCGCCGCCCAGCGTCTGGCGAGCAAGGCAAAGATGATTCACCTGAAGGATTTCTACATCCGCAAGCGCGATCCGGGCGATTCCACGCTGTTCGACTGCGGCGGCCACTGGTTCCGCTCGATGGCGGGTCACTACCTGCGCGGTTCGATACTGGCTCAGGGCGATCTGGATATGTGGGAGATTCTGGGCGAAATCAAACACGCGGGCTATGACGGCGCAATCGCCATCGAATTCGAGGGCTTTGAGGAGCCGAAGTATGCGTCCAAGGTGGGTCTGGACAACGCCCGCCGTATCTGGAACGAAGTGTAATATTGTCTTTTTAAGACTGTATCCGGGTGCAATATGCGCCCGGATATTTTTGCTTTTTGGTTAAGCGCGCCCATTATATGCTAAAAGCGCTTGACACGCGCGCGTTTGAGGCGTAAAATACCCACAAACCAAAGGCAATGATGGGACGAGTAGCCCGCACATTCGCCGAATCAAGAGAGCCGCTAAACGGTGGGAATGCGGCATTCGGTATGCAGGTGAAGAACAGCCCGGAGCCGCCATTCGAACGCGATGTGTATATCCGCGCACGCAATGAGGCGTGTGCATGATTTAAGCATTGATTAGTAGGCTTGGCCGCGCGCCGCGCGTTACAGCGGCTAGGCATAATAGTGCCGATCAGGAAAAATGACTTTATTTTCCACGCCGGTTATTATGTGCCGATTGAGCGCATCGCATTTGTGATGCAGCCGGGTGGTACCGCGGAGCGACATATACGCGTCCTTCGTCCCAGCAATGGGATTGAAGGGCGCGTTTTTTTATTTACAAATTCCACTCCAGAATGGGAGGAAAAATTTTTATGAGACGGACGCATTATTGCGGGGATATTCGTGAATGTGACATAGGCGCACAGGCGCTGTGCATGGGCTGGGTGCTCAACAAGCGCGATATGGGCGGCGTGCTGTTCATCGACCTGAAGGACAGGCAGGGCGTGCTGCAGGTGGTATGCTCGCGCGAGCGCATGAGCGAGGACGACTTCCACACTGTCGAACAGCTCACGCTGCAATCGGTAATCGAGGCGCGCGGCCGCATATTCGAGCGCGGTGAGGACACGTATAATCCGCGTCTGCCCACAGGCACAGTGGAACTGCGCGCCGAGGGCGTGCGCCTGCTGAGCGCAGCCGCGCCGCTGCCTTATCAGATAAGCGACGACAGCGTGCGCGAGGAGCTGCGCCTTAAATACCGCTACCTCGACCTGCGCCGTCAGGAGATGTACCGCACGCTCAAGTTCAGGAGCGATCTGGTCGGCTATGCGGAGGAGTTTTTGAAGGGCGAGGGTTTTGTTCAGGTGGAAACCCCAATGCTTTGTAAGTCCACGCCCGAGGGTGCGCGCGATTACCTCGTGCCCAGCCGCGTGCATCCGGGCAGCTATTACGCCCTGCCTCAGTCGCCGCAGATATATAAGCAGCTGCTGATGGTGGGCGGCATAGACAGGTATTATCAGGTCGCGCGCTGCTTCCGCGACGAAGATCTGCGCGCCGACCGTCAGCCTGAATTTACTCAGGTGGACATGGAGATGAGCTTCGTCGAGCAGGAGGATGTGCTGGAGCATCTGGAAAAGCTGTTCAGGCATTTGTTCAGGCGGGCGCTTAACGTCGAACTGCCTCAGCCGCTGCCCCGGCTTACGTGGACCGAGTGCATGGACTCATACGGAAGCGATAAGCCCGACCTGCGCTTTGGCCTAAAGATAATTGACCTGACCGACATAGCGGCGCGCTGCGGATTTTCGGTATTCAAGCGCGTGGCCGAATCCAACGGCGTTGTGCGCGCAATATGCGTGCCCGGCAAGAGCGACTTCACCCGCACCGAGATAGAGGAGCTGACCGACGTCGCGATGCGTTCGGGCGCGAAGGGCATGGCGTGGATAGCATGGCGGCCCGACGGCGAACTGTACTCGGTGCTGACCAAGTACTTCTCGCATGAGGACATGGACGCGCTGCTGGAGCGCGTGGGCGCGCATCCGGGCGACTTCATACTGTTCTGCGCCGACACGCTGGCGGCGGTGCGGCGCACGCTGGGCGTTATAAGGCTGCACCTGGGCGACATGTTGGGCATACGCGATACGGGCGAATTTAAGCTCATGTTCGTGACAGACTTCCCGCAGTTCGAGTACAGCGAGGAAGAAAAGCGCTTCGTCGCGATGCACCATCCCTTCACAATGCCTAACCCGGAGGACATGCAATATCTGGAGAGCGACCCGGCGCGCGTGCGTGCGCTGGCATACGACGTGGTGCTCAACGGCATCGAGCTGGGCAGCGGTTCGATACGAATCCACGACAGCGAAATACAGGCGCGCATGTTCCGCGCACTGGGCTTCAGCCCGGAGGAGATCGAAAACAGGTTCGGCTTCATGGTACACGCGTTCTCATACGGCACGCCGCCGCACGGCGGGTTCGCGTTCGGCCTTGACCGGCTGGTCATGCAGATGCTCGACCTGCCGTCACTGCGCGACGTGGTTGCCTTCCCCAAGGTTCGCGATGCGTCCTGCCCGATGACCGAAGCACCCACACCGGTTGACGAGGAGCAGCTAAAGGCGCTTGGATTGACCGGCAAGGCAGTACAGACGGCCGCAGGCGACGCGAGCGCCGACTCCAGCGAGCGCTATGCCCCGTGGAGCGGCGGCAAGCCCGCGCGCAGGCAGTCCGACATAGACATCGATCTGGTGGCGCGCCTGAGCCGACTTAACATACCCGAGGGCGACCGCGCCGCGATGGAGGCCGACATGCGCGCGATAGTGGAATTCGCGGGCGAGCTGAGCGAACTGGACACGACCGGCGTGCCGGTAATGGCGCACGCGGTCGCGCTGGACAGCGTACTGCGCGACGACGTGGCCGTAAAGTACGAAAACGCGCGCGCGATGATAGAGCAGTCCGCGCCCGAACAATACGAAGGTATGCCGGTTGTGCCGCGCACTTTCGCGTAAGGAGGCAGTAAGATGAGCGTTCAGATGAAGATAAGCGAAATGGCGCGTATGCTGCGCGCGGGCGAGGTGTCGGCGCGTGAACTGACACAGGCGTTTATAAATGACATTGATTCCACAGATGAAAAGATAGGCGCGTACCTGACGCGCACGGACGAAATAGCGCTAAAGACTGCGGACGGGGTTGACGCGGCGATCGCGGCGGGCGAAAAGCTGCCGCCGCTGGCCGGAATACCCGGCGCGATAAAGGACAACATTGTGACCGAAGGCGTGCGCACGAGTTGCGCCTCCAAAATGCTGGGCAATTACGTGCCGCCCTACGACGCGCATGTGATTGAGCTTTTGAAGGTACAGCGTTCGCCAATGTTGGGCAAGCTGAACATGGACGAGTTCGCGATGGGCTCCTCCACCGAAAACTCGGCTATGAAGCCCGTGCATAACCCGCGCAGTCTGGACCGCGTACCAGGCGGTTCGTCGGGCGGCAGCGCCGCGGCCGTGGCCGCGCGGGAGGCCGCGTTCAAGCTCGGCTCGGACACGGGCGGCTCGATACGCCAGCCTGCGGCGTTCTGCGGCGTGGTGGGCATGAAGCCCACGTATGGCGCGGTGTCGCGCTACGGCCTTATCGCGTTTGCATCGTCGCTGGATCAGATCGGGCCGTTTACGGCGGACGTTGAGTCCAACGCGATTGTGCTTAGTGCGATAGTCGGCCACGACGGGCGCGACGCAACCAGCCTGCCGCACGAATATCCCGACTTCACCGACGGCATAGGCGGGGGAGTAAGCGGCATGAAGGTCGCGCTGCCGGGCGAGTTCTTAGCCGACGGCATATCGCCTGAGGTTAAAACGGGCGTGCTGAAGGCGGCGGACGCATTGCGCGCACAGGGGGCGCAGATCGAGGAAGTATCGATGCCGGTGCTGAAGTACGCCTTGCCCGCGTATTACGTGATTTCATCCGCGGAAGCGTCCAGCAACCTGTCGCGCTTCGACGGCGTTAAATACGGCTACCGCACGAATGACTTCGAGACGCTGGACGAATTGTATACGCGCAGCCGCACCGAGGGTTTCGGCGCGGAGGTCAAGCGCCGCATAATGCTGGGTTCGTTCGCGCTGTCCAGCGGATATTACGACGCTTATTATAAGAAGGCGTTGCAGGTGCGCACGCTGATTTCGCGCGCGTATGAAGACGTGTTTGCAAAGTACGACCTGATACTGTCGCCGGTAGCGCCCACGACGGCGTACAAGGCGGGCGCGAAAGGCTCGTCGCTGGAGATGTACATGGGCGATATTTACACGGTGCCGGTCAATATAGCGGGACTGCCCGCGCTGAGTATGCCGTGCGCGCGCGACGGCGAAGGACTGCCGGTGGGCGTGCAGCTGATCGGCCCGCACTTTGCCGAGCAGAAGATATACCGCGCGGGATTGGCGCTGGAACAGGCGGTCGG
Organism: uncultured Eubacteriales bacterium; assembly: GCA_900553645.1. Next base: position 1,630 of record USEE01000050.1, on the reverse strand, counting down.
CACATATGACGAAATCGCGGCGCAGGGAGGCGACAGGTAATGGCTGATATGTATGAGGCGGTAATCGGTCTGGAAATTCATATGGAGCTGAACACGAAGTCCAAGATATTCTGCTCCTGCCCGACGACGTTCGGCGCGGCGCCCAATACGCAGTGCTGCCCGGTGTGCTGTGGACTGCCGGGTACTTTGCCGGTGCTTAACCGCGAAGTTGTGGAAAAGGCCGCGCGCTTTGGCATGGCGGCGCATTGCGAAATCGCGGCGCTGTCCAAGCAGGACAGAAAGAATTACTTCTATCCCGACCTGCCCAAGGCGTACCAGATTTCGCAGTACGATATGCCGCTGTGCAAGGGCGGCTACGTTGACATAGTGGCCGACGGCGAAAAGACGCGCGTGCGCCTGAACCGCATACACATTGAGGAGGACGCGGGCAAGCTGATTCACGTCGAGGGCAAGGGCACGCTGATCGACTTCAACCGCTGCGGCGTGCCGCTGATCGAGATAGTCACCGAGCCGGATATACGCACGGCGGCGCAGGCGGTGGCGCTTTTGCAAAAGCTGAAGGCGATGGCGCTGTATGTGGGCGCGAGCGAGGCCGCGATGGAAAAGGGCCAGATGCGCTGCGACGTAAACTTGTCCATACATAAGCCCGGCGAACCCTACGGTACGCGCACCGAGATGAAAAACCTGAACTCGTTTATGTCGGTCACGCGCGCGATAGACGTGGAGTATAAGCGGCAGGTGGCCGCGCTGGAGGCTGGTACGCCCATTGTGCAGGAGACGCGCCGCTTCGATGCGGACAGCGGCAAAACATACTCCATGCGATCCAAAGAAAACGACAGCGATTACCGCTACTTCCCTGATCCTGATCTGCCGCCGATACACATCGGCGCGGAGAAACTTCAGGCATTGCGCGATTCAATACCGCGCCTGCCCGACGAGCGCGCGGTACAGTATATGAAGGAGTTCAGCCTGAACGCGCAGGAGGCCGAGCGCATAGTCGCGCGCCGGGATATGGCCGACGCGTTTGAGGCGACGGCAAAGCTACTGAGCGAGGGCGCACGCCCGCGCACGGCGGCGGTGCTGCTGAGCGATGCGTATGCTCAGGCACAGACTGAGAGCCTGACTTACGATACGATCGACGCGGTCAAGGCAGCGCATGTGTGCGAACTGGTGGACAGCGGCGCGATAAGCCACGCGTCGGCGCGCGAACTGATAGTGGCGCTGATGAAGGGCGACATAGACGTGGATGAATACGTCAAGGCGCACACGATGAGCCAGATAAGCGACATGGCCGCGATAGAGGACGCAGTGCGAGCGATAGTCGTGGAAAGTGCGGAGCTGGTAGCAAGGGTGCGCGCGGGTAAGCTGAGCGCGATAAACGCATTGGTAGGTCTGACGATGAAGCGCATGGCCGGGCGCGGCAATGCGAGGATTATCCGGGAAGTCATTGAAAAAATATTGCAGCTTTAAGCAAGTGGATTGCGCAGCGCCGTTGGATTTTTTGTGAGTCCGACGGCGCTGCGTTTTTGGTGGGAGTATGGTGGTGGGGTTGGAGGTGTTGCTTTTTTTACGTGGAAGATGCGGGCAGCATAGCGGGAAGGTAGCCCAGCCAGCGCACCGAGTCAAGGAC
>USEE01000049.1 GCA_900553645.1 uncultured Eubacteriales bacterium | reverse complement strand
TGGCCGACACCATCATCTTTTCGTGATTCGCTCTGACCAATTCGCCGTCGTCAAAGTGAGCCGCATCTATATTCAGCAGTCCTATTATGCCGTTGAGCGGCGTGCGTATATCGTGACTCATGCGGCTCAGGAAGCTGCTCTTGGCGGCATTAGCGCGCTGAGCCTGAATCGCCGACTCATGCAGCTGCCCGTTCTTCTGCTCCAGCTCTGCGGTATACTGGCGCTGTGCCTCGACCTGCTGGCGCTCATACGTCTGCGCGGTGCGCCAGCGCATCGTGCGCAGCAGTACGATAAATATCACGTACAAAAGCAGCGCATATCCCATGCTCTGCGGCGTTGTCGCAAACACGCTGCGCTCGTCCATAAATGCGTATATGTAGTAGTTCCGGCTCTTGTCCATCAGTCCGAATTCATTCCCGAACAGACGCTGCGTATCCCATTCGCGCACAAGGTGCGTGCCAGTGCCTTCGCTCATAATGCGCTTGATTATCGGCACAGTGTTTATGTCCATATCGATAAGCTCGGGGGCGTTGGATGCGATTATACTGTTGTTATCAGCTATGACTATCGTGCCGTCTTGCTCGGCCGCGAAGCCGTTCACCAGCGTGCGTATGGAGTTATTGAACGTGCGCGTAAACTGCGCCGATGTGTAATAGTAGCCCACGATAACGCCGCGCGCGTCGCTGCGTCCGACCGCGGCCAGATCGATATGCGATTCATCATCGTTGATTACGCGCGCGGCATACGTCTTTTCCTTAAAGTCGATTACGTCCATCAGCGCCGCCGAGTCCATATTCGCGATCAGCGATTCGGGATTGATACCCACTGTGTCATAATATGCCTGCACCGCGCCGGTTTCGTCCAGCAGTATCAGGCCCCCAAGGTAGCTGTCGCTCGCCAGCATCTTCAGTTCCGCTTCGGTGGGTGCGCCTGGCGTTTCTATCTCCCCTGTCTCCCCGCCGTAATTCAGCCGCCAGCGCACCATATCGATGCTCTCGCTCACGCGCAGAAGGCTCTTGGATTCGGACGCAAGGTCACGCAGCTGGCTGTTGTTGCACTGCTCCTTCATATACTCGACGGTATTGAGGAGGCGCATGCCCGCGTTATTTATGTCTGTCGCCGTTGAGGTCAGGAATACTATTGAAAGCAGTACAAGTCCGCTAATGACACTGACCAGGTTAAGTAACCACCATTTGGAGCGCCGCTTTTTTTCTTCCATCAAATCAGCCCTCCAGGTACCTGTCCGGATCGGACAGGTATTTAGCCAGCACCTTTCGCACGGTACCGTCGGCGCGCATATCCTTAATTATTTCATTGAGCCGGGTATCCAGTCCGCGCGTGTCGTCCTTATCAAACGCCACGCCCAGACCCACGGTCTGAAGCGGCTCGTCAAGCACGCGGAATTTCAGCCCGCTCTCGCTCATGAACTGTTCCACCGACGTATCGTGCGCCGCCAGCGCGTCCACATAACCCTTGCTGAGCAGGATAAAAATCAGATCGTGTTTCTGCACCGACAGCACCTTGTGCAGCGGCGGTATGCGGCTGTCGCCCGCGCGCAATATTTCTTCGGGCTTGGTGGTGGACTGCACCGCAATCGTCTTGCCTTCAAGATCTGCAAATGTGTATATATCGCTGTCGACGTTTACCGCAACTACCTGATAGCTCTGCATATACGGCCCGGCCCATTTGTATTCGTCCTCGCGGCCGTTCATGCTAAAGCTGCCCCACACGCAGTCGATTGTGCCGTTGGCCAGCAGCTGCTTCTTCTCATCCCAGTTAATTAAGTGAAATTCCGGCTGATAGCCCATGCGGCCAAACGCTTCCTCGGCCAGCTCCACGTCTATGCCTGTGATATTGCCGTTCACGTCGGTATAGTTGAACGGCGGATAGTCGTCGCTGCCCACGTTTATCACGGGCAGACTGTTCTGCGCCGCCCGCGTCGCGGACGCGGCATTCTCTCCCCCGCCGCCAAAGGCGCACAGCGCCGCGACGGCCAGGCAAACCGCGCACGCCGCGGCGATAAGCCGCTTATGTGTATAGGCAAACGCGCGCCAATCAATCTTACGCATATACCAGCTCCTCAGTCCTGCCCTGATTCCAATCTGCGCTCCCCGTGCGGAAAGAAGCGGGGTTATTCACCATATTAAGGTAAATACCCCGGCTTTTTTCGGGCGATATGACCATCTATAAATTTCAACTTTTATTATATAATCGCACACAACATTTGGCAAGAGGCATTTTTGGCATCGTATAATTTTTGTATGCAGCTTGTATTAGAGTATTTCTCAAAAATAAGCTTGCGTTTTTGAGCGCATGAGGCTATACTTAGCATTGAAATAGAAGGCTGAGCCAAACGCCCGCCTGAAAACGATTAGGAGAGATTACGGCATGATGCGCATTGGATTTATAGACTACTATCTGGACGAGTGGCACGCGAACAACTATCCCAAGATGTTCAAGGAAGCGTCGGACGGCGAAATGCAGGTAAGCTGCGCCTACGGCATGATTGATTCGCCGATTGGCGGGCTGACCAACGACGCGTGGTGCGAGAAGATGGGCATACCGCGCGCACATACGATTGAGGAAGTAATCGCCGGCAGCGACGCGCTGGTTGTGCTGTCGCCCGACAACTGCGAGATGCACGAAACGCTGTGCCCGCTGCCGCTGGCCTCCGGCAAGCCCACCTACATCGACAAGACCTTCGCCCCGGATGGCGCGGCGGCGCGGCGCATATTCAAGATGGCCGAGGCCACAAAGACCCCGTGCTGCTCCACCTCGGCGCTGCGCTTTGCGACCGAGTACGCTGCAATTGACCCCGATAAGGTGCGCGCGATCAGCTCGTGGGGCCCGTACGGGTTTGAGACTTACTCCATCCATCAGCTGGAGCCGATAATGATGCTGATAAAGAGCCAGCCCACGCGCGTAATGGCGCAGGTGTGCGACGCGTGTACTCAGGTGAACATCGAGTTCGCGGACGGCCGTCAGGCTTCGCTCAACTGCTTTGCCAACGGCTCGCCGTTCATGATGAACGTGGCCACCGATGACGGCAACAAGGTTATCGACGTCCAGTCGGATTACTTCGGCGGCTTCATACGCGAGCTGGTGCGCTTCTTCCGCACGGCCGAGGTAAAGATCCCGCACGAGGAGACGATCGCAATAATGGACGCGCGCGGCGCGGGCGTTGAGGCGGTCAAGACGCCGGGCGTATGGGTAAACGTCCGATAATCAGGCATATGAGCGCGTGGGATTCGTCCCATGCGCTTTTTGTTTTTGCTGAGAAGGCAGACTGCCCCCGCTCACCCGCTTTTAAGCAGACTGAACCACTTTGAAAGTCCAAGCATTCAGCACGCGCCGCGGCATTTGTCTGCCTCATCATGTATATTATAGGAAACATTTTTTTGCAAAAATCGCGCCTGATTGCGTCCCAAACGTTAATACTCGACCGCATAATTGAGGTTTTTTTGTACCATGCTTGTAATGAGCGCGATTATTCGGTATACTGTATCTATCAAAATATCTGCCGCGCCGAATCGGGTGCGGCCGCGGATAAACGGCCGGCAGTTTCGCACGGCCGGTTTTTCGCGAAATAATACATATAATATAGGAGAGATCGTCTTATGCAAGAACCTCGGCGCGTCATAGGCGCATTGCAGCAGAACGTGGGCCGCGTGGTGGTCGGCAAGCAGGACGCGGTGGAGCTGCTCTTCATCGCGCTGCTCTGCCGCGGCCATGTGCTTATTGAGGACGTGCCCGGCGTGGGCAAGACCACGCTGGTATCGGCGATGGCGCGCTCGCTTGACTGCTCGTTCAAGCGCATACAGTTCACGCCGGACATAACGCCCTCGGACATAACCGGATTTTCCATAGTCAACTTCAAGACCGGCGAACTGGAGTACAAGCAGGGCCTTATAATGAGCCAGCTTGTGCTGGCGGACGAAATCAACCGCACCTCGCCCAAGACCCAGTCTTCGCTGCTTGAGGTAATGGAGGAAGGCCAGGTCACGGTGGACGGCAACACATACAAGATGCCGCAGCCCTTTATCGTAATGGCCACGCAGAACCCGGTCGAGTTCGTGGGTACGTACCCGCTGCCCGAGGCGCAGTTGGACCGCTTCTTCATGTGCATATCGATGGGCTATCCCACGCATGACGAGGAAGTGGACATACTGGAGCGCTACACCAGCGGTGCAAACCCGATCGACGAATTGCAAAGCGTATGCTCGGCCGCGGACATAATCGAGCTTCAGCAGCAGGTATCGGGCGTATACGCCGCGCCCGAGGTGCGCAGTTACATCGCCTCCATCGCGCAGACCAGCCGCCATCACAGCGCGCTGAGCCTGGGCGTATCCACGCGCGGCGCGATTGCGCTGCTGCGCGCGAGTCAGGCGGCGGCGCTGCTTGACGGCCGCGACTATGTAATCCCCGAGGACGTACAGGGCATGTGCGGGCCGGTGCTCCGTCACCGTCTGGTGCTGGGGCCGGAGGCGCGCATGAAGGGTCTGGATTCGCTGCGCGTTTTGCAAAGCGTAATCAGCGCCGTGCCCGTGCCGGTCAAGCTGTCATGAACCGGCGCTGGCTGATATTCCTGCTGGCGCTGATAACAGTACTGCTGGCGGCGCTGTCCACCGGGTCGATGTTTTACTATGTGGTCAGCGTAACCATGGCTGTGATGCTGCTGCTCAGCTTCCTGTCGGCGGTAATCACGCTTTACAGCGCGCAGATAGGTTTTCAGATGCCCACCGTAACTGTCAGGCGCACGGAGAGCCTGCCCATGCAGATTTCGGTCAGGCACAGGTGTCCCCTGCCGGTAGCGGCGCTATACCTCACTTTATCATTGCCCGAGGATTCGTCCACCGTGGACGAGCTGGTCATAAGCCCGCGCCCGTTTTTTACAACGTCGCTGAAGTACATGCTCAAATGCCCGCACAGGGGCGTTTATCAGGTGGGCGTAGACACATTGTGGGTATCGGACGTATTCGGGCTGTTTACGCTCAGGCGGGTAATCGACGACCGATCGATAGTGCTTACCGTACAGCCCAACGTGGATGAAATTACCGCGCTCGATCTGGCCTCGGGCGAAAACGGCCCCGAATCGATGGCGCGCAACACCGACGATATGGCCTCGCCCTCGGCGGTAAGGGCGTATGTTGAGGGCGATTCGCTAAAGAAGGTACATTGGAAGCTGACGATGCGCAAGCGCGAGCTGATCGTGCGCCAGTACGAAGAAGCGGCGCGCCCGGACACGCTGATTATGATGGACTGCGGGCTGATGAACACCACGCGCGAGATGGCGCTGGACGTTGAGGACACCATGTGCGAGGTCGCGGCGGCGGTTGCGCTGAGCCAGCTGCGCGCGGGCTTCCCGGTCAGGATGCCATTGTCCAGCAAAAATCCGATGGACGTATCGGGTCAGTCGCTGGCGGACTTTGGGCGATTTTTGACCGCGCTTACCGAGGTGCGCTTTGACGGCGAGAACCCGTTTGAGAGCGTGCTGGAGCTGGAGACGCGGCGTTTAAGCCGTTCGGGCGGCGCGGTAATCATCACGCAGCGCATGAGCACGCAGATAAGCGACATGGCACTGCGCATGAAGCGCAATGGCCTTAAGGTGCGGCTATACTGGATAAGCGATTCCCAGCGTGCCGAAGCCATGGGTATGCTGATGCGGCTGAGCGGCATGGGCGTAAGCGTAAAGCGCGTATCGCCGCTGTGCGACTGGAAGGAAAGGAATCTGGCCTCATGAACCTAAGGAAACAACTGCGCGATTCGATCGGCGGCATAATCATCGCGACGCTGCTGGGCGGGTCGCTGGCGCTTACGCTGACCAGTGCGATGGGGCTTGACCCCAGCATATGGGTGGTGGGGCTTACATGCCTGGGCGCGGCGCTGGCCTGCACGGTTATGACGCTGGGCGTATGGCCGCTGGTGGGCGTATGCGTGCTGCTGCTGGGCGGCGGGGGCGCGGCGGTTTACTTTAAGCTGCCTCCATATACGGCGGTGCACGATTTAATAATCGCGCTGCTTACCGACGGCGCGTTTACCGGCCATGCGGATGCGATTGCGGCGATAATGGGCGTGCTTTTAACGGCGACGGCGTTTTTGATGACGCGCGTGCGCGGCGGCGTGTACCCGGCGCTTACTATGCTGGTGCTGGCGGCGATGGGCTGCTGGATATTCGGCGGGTCGCTGAACATATACTATGTCGCCCCGGCGCTTATCGCGGTGGCGATGCTGTTTGCGAGTTCCGCGCGCGAGCGCACCAGCTTTAACGCGGCGCTGCCGATTGCGCTGACGGCGGTAATCGTGGCGCTTATCGCGATGCCGCTGATGGGCGGCGTATCGGCCTCGCTTCAGCAGTTCGGGCGCACGGTGCGCGACACGATCGGCGACTACCTGATGTTTTCGGAAGCGCGCACGCTCTACTCGGTGCATTCGGACGGTTATCAGGGCGACTCGAATCAGTTAGGCGGCGACGCGAACCCGTCCGACTTTCCGATAATGACCGTGGAGACTGACCGCGACCTGCTGCTGCGCGGCGCGATAAAGCGCGAATACACGGGGCATATATGGGTGGACACGTCGGTCAACAGCCGCAATCTATTCATAAGCCCGCTGCGGCGCTCGTTGCGCAATCAGGTATTCGGGCTTGATCTGCCCGACAGCGCCGCTCTGGACAGCGCGCCCGAGGGACTTATCGACACTCTCGACGTAAGCGCGACGTTCCTATCGCGCGGCACGAGCACTTTATTCACACCGCACCGGCTTACTCACTTAAAGACCGGCGGCGACATGATACCTTACTTCAATTCATCGGGCGAGGTATTCATCACGCGCACTATACGCGCGGGTGACTGGTACTCGTTCACGGCGCAGATACCAAACACGTATTCGGACGACATGGACGGGTATCTCACGTCGCTGGCTAGTGCGGGGCATTCGACCGTGCTGGACAGCTATCTGGATTTACCCGCGAGCGTATCGACGGAGCTATACGACCTTACCTATTCGATAATCCGCGGGCACGAAACGCCGTATGAGAAGGCGCGCGCGATTGAGGACTATCTGCGTGCCAACTGCCGATACACCTTATCGCCGGGCGAAGTGCCGAGCGGCGAGGACTTTGTGAGCTATTTTGTGCTTACCGGCAAGTCGGGCTACTGCACGTATTTTGCATCGGCTTTAGGCGTAATGGCGCGCATTGCGGGCATACCGTCGCGCTACATTGAGGGGTATCTGGTCAAGGCAGACGAGAGCGGCGTCATAGAAGTAACCGGCGAGAACGCGCACGCGTGGGTTGAGCTATACTTCGACGGTTTCGGCTGGTTAAGCTTTGACCCCACGCCTTCGGACGAGCCCAGCGACAATCCCCTGCCCACGCCCGACCCGGACGGCGTACAGTACGAGGACGACCCAACGCCCACGCCTGAACCCACGCCGACGCCCGAGCCGACGAACAACGTACACCCGGACGACACGCCCGCGCCGAGCCTGCCGCCGCAGGAGCAGCCGAGCGACATGCCGACCGTCCTACCGTCGGACGAGCCGCTCCCGCCGGAGCAAAGTCATATAGACGGTCTAAGCACATGGCTAATCGCCCTGATCGCGATATTGATTCTACTGATACTGCTCCTGATAATCGCGATTCGCCTATACATCTCCACGCCGAGGTATGCGGCGCGCCGCGCGCGCGATGCACGCGACAAGCTAATGGCGTACTACCGCGCAATCCTGACTGTCCTTGAGATGCAAGGCCAGGTCCCGACGAGCGGCGAAACCCCGGCAGCCTTTGCCTCCCGTCTAATGGCAGACAAGCTAGCCGCCCCCTCCTTCGCCGCCTTCACCGAAGCGGTAATCAAATCCCGCTACGCCGGCCTGGAAGTCTCCCCCGACATGTGCCTCCTGGGCGCATCCGCCTACTCCGACGCGGTAAAAGCCCTACGTCTAAGCGAACGCATCCGCTGGTACCGCCGGAGAATTCGCGCTGGTATGGGAAGTGTGAAGCACATTCCGTAAGGGGGGACGAGGAGAACGTGTTCTTTCTTTTCAGGAGAAAAGAAAGAACCAAAGAAAAGCCG
>USEE01000048.1 GCA_900553645.1 uncultured Eubacteriales bacterium | reverse complement strand
CAATGCCGAATCCCACCACGCCCAGCAGCATCTGACCCGACGCTTTCAGCTCGGCGGGCACATGGTCGTTTATATAGTAAGCCATTGTGACAGTCATGACTATGAAGCCCCAGCCGTGGAAAAGCTGCGTCGCCATGACCGCGTATACATTGGTAAGACTGCCCAGCAGTATCCAGCGGACTGTAACCGATATGCCCGCGGAGATTAACAGCTTGCCCGCGCCGAAACGCTTATAGAGTTTGTTGGACAGGAGCAGAAACGGCACCTCGGCGATAGACGAAATCGTATAGCACAGCCCCAGCAGCGTGGAATTAGCGCCCTCCAGCTCGGTAAAGTGCAGCGAGAAGTACGTATAGAAGTAGCCCATCGATATTTGCAGCGGCATCACAAAGCCCAGCAGCAGCACGAGTTCCTTCTGCTTCAGCAGCTCGGTGAACTTCATCTTCTTATGCCCCTGCTCGCTCTGATGGCCGGGCACGTTGGGCAGCAGGAACGTGACCAGCGCCGCGGCGATGAGCAGTGCGCCCGTCATCCATATCGACGCGCTCCAGTTATCGCCGATTATCGCACCCGCCAGCGGCGACACAATCGCGAACGTAAGCGTGCCCGCCATGCGTATCGGCCCGAACGGCCTACCACCCAGCGCCTCCAGCACAATCGCGTCGTTCATGGGCTGCAAGGCGGTAAAGAAAAACGAATACGCCAGCACCGCAAACAGCAGATACCAAAAAGACGAGCTGATAAGATAACTGAGCACCAGTATCGCCGACGCGACGTACATCAGCCTGAACACGGCGTTCTTGCTCCTAGCGCGGTCGCCCAGCGTGCCCCACACGGGCTGCGCGATCAGCGAGATCAGCGGTGGCGCGGCCATCAGTACGCCTATCTCGCCGTCGGTAAGTCCCTGCGCGCCGAAGTATTTGGAGATGTAGTTCTGATATACGCCTGTAACCGCATAGTACGCGGCCATCGCCGACGCGATCTTGATCGGATATTTCATCGAATGCGCCTCCATGCCAAATCGTCGTCATATTTTATCATATTTGGTTGGAAATTAAAAGTGCGTTCAAGTTATTATGGCTGTCTGGCGAAAATATATGTGTAAGTCACTCGATTGTCGCATTTGCATTTGAGCATGGGCTATGCTATAATCCAATCGGCAACATTCGGCCTTTTATTTACCATAAGGAGTTCATTGCATGACGATTCCGATTCCCGATATTCAGCCCGCGCGCCGACTGCGGCTGTGCGCGCTGGCCAGCGGCTCCAAGGGCAATTGCATATATGTAGGCTATGGCAGCACGCACATACTGATCGACTGCGGCATTGCACAGCGCGACATCGCGGCGGGACTAAAGCGCGTAAGTGAAAACTCGCCCGCGCCGGTCGACCCCGCGTCAATCAGCGCGATACTTATCAGTCACGAGCATTCCGATCATATTAAGTCCTGTGCCGCGCTTTCGCGCAGACACGATCTGCCGGTATACGCCAGCGCGCAGACGCTAAATGCCATAAACGCAAAGAGCAGCCAGCGCCCGATACCCGAGCGCGACATGCGCGCGATAACACCCGGGCAGGACTTTTACATAGGCGATATAAACGTAACGCCGTTCAAGACGCCGCACGACGCGGTATGCTCGGTGGGATACCGGCTGGACGTGGGCGCGGCGTCGGTTGCGGTAGCGACGGACATAGGCCACATATCGGACAGCTGGATGCGCGTAATCGAGGGCACGCAGCTGGTGCTGCTGGAGGCCAATCACGACAGCAACATGCTGATATACGGCGACTATCCCGACAACTTAAAGCGCCGGATACTCTCCGACCGCGGGCATTTGAGCAACGACGCGTGCGCGCAGGCGGCGGCGCATCTGGCGCGCACGGGCACGCGCGTAATACTGCTGAGCCACATTTCCGAAAACAACAACACGCCCCGGCTGGCATACGACACGGTTGCAAATGAACTGTGCGCCGAAGGCATACGCCCCGGCAAGGAGATTTATCTCGGACTGCTGGAACAGAACCACGCCAGCGACATATTCGAGCTGGACTGCGAATAATCGGAGGGCAAATGCAATGAACGCGGCTATATTATGCGTGGGTTCGCTTAAGGAGAAGTACTTTACCGACGCGTGCAATGAATATCTGAAGCGGCTCACGCGCTACGGTTCGTTTGAGCTAAAGCAGGTGCCCGACCTCAAAATCGCCGACAAATCGGGCGTGGGCGGCGCGGACGGACTGACCGCGCTGGAGCGCGACGTGGTACGGCGCGAGGGTGAGTCATTGCTCAAGCAGATTCGGCGCGACGATTACGTGGTTGCGCTGGCGATAGACGGCAAACAGCTTTCATCGACCGAGCTGGCCGACAAGTGCGCCGACTGGCGCATGAATGGGCGGCGCACGGTTTTCGTGATAGGCGGTTCATTGGGGCTTAGTCCAGAGGTGCTCGCGCGCGCCGATTACAAGCTGTCGTTTTCAAAGATGACATTCCCGCATCAGCTCATGCGCGTGATACTGCTGGAGCAGGTCTATCGCGCGATGACGATACTTTCCGGCGAAAAGTACCATAAATAATGTTCAGGCAGGCATAAGACCGGCCTTTTGAGAAATACATGCTTGACTTCCCGCCTGAGCTGATAAAAACCGACTTAAAATCATACAAACGGAGGAATACATTATGCGCGTTGAAAAACTGACCACGCCCGAGCGCAAGCGCGAACTGGACAAAATAAGCTCAATCGCGTTCACCTACCCCATGCGCGACCCCGACCCCAAGGAGCAGACCGCCACCAACGCCGAGGAACAGCAGCGCAATATAGAAGAATTTGCGATGGTGGACGAAACCAACGACAAGCTGATGGGCGGCATGATACTGCTGGACTATCAGACGCGCATCGGCGATAAGTGGCTGCCGCTGACCGGCATAGGCGGCGTGGCGACGCTGCCCGAGTACCGCCGCGCGGGCGTAATCCGCGGGATATTCAAGCACATACTGCCCCGCATGTACGAAAACGGCATCGCGATTTCGGGCCTGTACCCGTTCGCGCACGCGTTCTACCGCAAGTTCGGTTACGAAGTGACCAGCGGCATAAGCACCGCCAGCGTGGGCCTTGACCAACTGCGCGCCTTCCCCATGCCCGACGAGGTGCGCCAGATAGACAATCAGCGCGACGAGCTGCTGGCGCGCGGCGTGTACGAAAAATTCGCCGAAAAGCGCGACATATCCATGCGCCGCGAGATAAGCGCGTACTGGAAGTGGCTGCTCAGCGCGGACATATACAAGGAGCGCGCATACCGCTACCTGCTGATGCGCAAGGCCGGCGATGCTATGGAGCCGTGCGCGTACATATCCTTCACGCCCGACAGCCAGCCCGACGTTAGCAACATAGTCGCCGCGCGCGAGGCCGCGTATGTGGACATGGACGGACTAAAGCGGCTGCTGGGCTTTGCGGCGACGTTCTATCCGCATTACAAGCGGCTGAGTATGACGCTGCCGGGCGATGTTGACTTGGGCGCGATATGTACCAATTCTTATGACGTTAATGTCAAAACCAGCTATGGCTACATGCTGCGCGCGGTCAACGCGCGCGTGATGCTGGAAAGCCAGCCGCTTTCGCCCGCGCTCAAGGCGCTGGCTGGGATAAAGCCGTTCTCGTTCTCGCTGGCGCTGACCGATGAGATGATTCCGCAGAACACCGGACGTTACGACGTAACGATAACCGGCGAGGGCGTGAAGTGCGCCCAGTCCGAATACGGCGATGCGGACATGAAGATGGACATAACCACGTTCAGCCAGCTGACCACCGGCTCGATCTCGCTGAGCGAGGCGTATGCGCGCGACGACTTTGAGATGAATGCGCCCTGCCCGGCGGCAGAGATGCTGTTTTTGCGCCGCCCGCAGTATATTGTGGATCATTATTGATTGCGCGGCGATCGGTTGACGATTAATTGAATAGCTTTTACCAGAAGCGCATTGTTGAGTCAGTATGCGCTTCTGGCATTTTATTTTAGGCAGGCACCAATCAGTCGATCATGACAACCGACCTGTGCTTAACGCCTTTCAACCCATCGGATAAGCTCAAAGCAACTATCAATTATTTCTGCCTGAAAAGGCACAATCACACCCACACTGTATCACTCACTTTCTCGCCCAAAACAAACTTCGCCGCGTCCAGCCCCCAAGGCCGAACGCGGCGAAGTCACATCATAATATAAACTTATACAATCAGCCCAGCTTACCGCCGCCGAGCTTACTGCCCGAGCCGCCCAGCTTGCCGCCCTTGGCGCCCTTCAGGCCGCCCTGCACACTGCGCAGTATGCTGCTGTCGTAGGAGAATACCGAGCGGTTCTTTTCGGCGTAGGCCGTGAACGCGTCCTCTATCATGCAGTCCAGCATTTCCTTAAAGCTAATGCCCAGAGGCTCCCACAGGTAGAACGCCAGCGAACCGGGGATTATGTTGATCTCGTTTATGTACAGCTCGTCGCCGTCCAGCATGTAATCGATGCGCACGACGCCCTTGCAGTCCATCGCGTTATACACCTGAGTAGTCATCTGCTGTATGCGCTGAGTGAGTTCGTCGCTGATGGGCGCGGGCACCTTGCGCGCGAGCGATTCCATGCCCTGACCCTTGCCCGACTTGGAGCCGCGCAGGTACTTGTCGTCGAATGTGAGGAACTCCTCCCAGCTGGCGGGCATTTCGCACAGCGACGCGCGCACCTCGCCCTTTATGCGCAGCGCGGAGCAGTTGATTTCGACCGGCTTTTCGATGCCGCGCTCGACCAGTATGCGGCGGTCGTATTCCACGGCGGTTTCGATGGCCTTGATGAGCGATTGACGGTCGATTGCGCGGCTTATGCCTATGGACGAGCCGAGGTTGGCGGGCTTTACATAGACAGGATAAGGGCAGGAGCTTTCGACGCGATTAAGTACTTCCTCATGATTCTTGTTCCACTCGCTGCGCGCGAACCACATGCCGTCGACCACGGGCAGACCGCAGCCGCGGAAGAACTGCTTCATGGCGATCTTATCCATGCCCAGAGCGCTGCCCAGCACGCCGGTCGAGGTGTAGGGCACGTTGAACAGCTCAAGCAGGCCTTGCAGCGTGCCATCCTCGCCGTTCATGCCATGCATTACCGGCAGAACCACGTCGCACTTTTCAACGGTATCCTCGCCCAGGTTCATGTTGCTCATGAGCACCTTAACCATGCCCTTGAAGCCGTGCGGCGCGATGGACGTTACCGGCATCAGCGTGAGTTTGCCATCCTCGCTCATCACGGGCGCGACGTGCGTCACCAATTCGGGCTTAAACGCGCTGTAAAACGTTATGTTGCGCAGCAGTCGGCCGGTGTACCACTGGCCGTCGCGCGCGATGTATACCGGCACTATCTCGTATTCGTTCTTGTCCAGATTATCCATTGCCTGCAATGCGGAAACTATCGAAACGTCATGCTCGCAGGTACGCGAGCCGTATATCACCGCTACTTTAAGACTCATCCGTCATTCCTCCCACTTGCCCGCGCGTCATTCGGTGTAATTGTCGGGCAGATCGTTTTCAAACAGCGTAACGTCGGCGTTCAGCGCCGCGAGTATGGGCATGGCCGCGTCCAGCGAATCGACCACGAATATGTTCTGCTCGGTAAAGCCTACCTCGATCATGCCCTCGCGTATGGGCTGGGCGCGTTTTTTGCCCAGCAGTATCGCCGCGTCGCACGCCTTGGCCATCTGCCTGCCGAATTCGCGGTTAAGCTCCTCCTCGCGCGCGCCCAGTTCAACCATGCCGGGCGTTACCACGCAGCGCAGACCCTCGAAAGAGGCCAGCACCTCCATCGCGCGCGCCGCGCCCGCGGGGTTGGAGTTGAACGCGTCATCGATTACCACCTTGCCGCCCGCGCCGGGTATCAGCTGCAGCCGGTGCTCGATAGGTTCGATCTTGCCTATGCCGGCCGCGAGCTGTTCCATGCTTACGCCCAGCTTATGCGCGACCGCCGCCGACAGCACTATGTTCTGCACATTATGCTTGCCCAGCAGCCGGGTCGTGCACCTTATGCGCCCGCCGTCCTCGCATACCAGCGTGAACGTGGATCCATCCGGGCCGACCGATATGTCCTCGGCGCGCATGTACATCTTGTCGCGCGTAAGACCGGCGCGGTACTTTTCGCAGGCCGCGCGCGCGTACAGCTTATCCAGCCAGCCGCCGTCGGCCGCGAAGAAGGCTATGCCGTCCGCGGGCAGCGCCTCGACCAGTTCGTTCTTGGTATTGGCGACGTTTTCTATCGAGCCGAAGGTCTCGAGGTGCTGCGGCCCGATCGACGTGAGTATGCCGATCGAGGGATGCACCAGTTCACACATTTCCTTAATATCGCCCACATGGCGCGCGCCCATTTCGCCGATGAATATCTGATGCTCGGGTCTGAGCTGCTCGCGCACGATGCGGGTTACGCCCATGGGCGTGTTGAAGCTGGACGGCGTGGCGAGTACATTGTACTTCTCCTCCAGCAGCGTCTTGAGCACAAACTTTGTGCTGGTCTTGCCATAACTGCCGGTTATGCCTATTTTGATAAGGTCGGGGCGCTCGGCCAGCTTTTTCTGCGCGTCCACAAAGAAGCTGTGATTGATGCGCTGTTCGCCGGGCTGAGCCGCGTACGCGCCCGCCCAGACAATCATCGGCACGAAGCTGTACATGAAGCAGCCCACGTTAAGCAGCTCCAGCACCGCGCCCAGCAGCGCGCACACGCCGCCCAAATACCAGTACAAGCGCTTTACGCGGGGCGTAAACGCGAGCGGTTTTTTCTGGGACTGCGCCGCCCACGAGCGCATCATCAAAAATGCCACCAGTGCAAACACTGCGGTCACGCTGACCTTGGCGCCGCCCTGAACGGCGGGCACATGGCTGCGCACAAGCGCCGTTATGCATATGTTCATCACTGCAAAGCCCACGCCTATGCAGCTGTTTATCAGTACCGGATGCGCGCCGCGCGCCTTAATCCAGCGCATGTAGCCGTCCAGTTGATAGCTTTCCAATTGCAGCATGTGCACATAATACCGTGTGCCCATAAGACACCCCAGCACTGTAAGCGCCCAGCAGATAATACTTACTAACATTTAAGGCCTCCTCAGGCGTCGGTCGGACGTGCCGCCGACTGCGTTATTGCGCGGATCCAGCCGCGCTGTATTGCAATTTGGCCCGTTAAGGATACCACGCGCCGACGCTTTTCGCAAGCGCACGCGCGTTAACGCCAGCTTATCATATTCAACACGGCGTGTTACATGCCTCACACCTGAAGGAACTGCTTAACAACCGCAAGGAAATTGGGATAGCGCTCGAGGTAGGCAAAATGCGTTGCGCCCGGCATTACCACCAGTCCCGCGTCCGGGATTTCCTTTTCCATCTGCTGACCCATCCACAGCGGAGTGGCGGTGTCGTTTTCGCCCCAGAACAGCAGCGTGGAGGCCTTTATCTTAGGCAGGCACCATGCCAGATCCTGATTAATCACCTGCACAAACGTCTTGCGCATATCGCCCGACAGCGCGCGATAGTCGGCCGAGCCCATGCGCGACTGTATCGCATTGGTCAGCTTTTCGGCGTTTTTGCCCAGCAGCTTTTGCACCGCACGGCTTTCGTAACCCGCCTTGAGCGCGCCGAACACGGCCTGCTTGACCTGCGCGCCGCCCGAACGCTTGGGCAGCAGTCCCGCGCAGCCGGTCAGCACCATGCGCCCCACGCGCTCCGGGTTTTCGGCGGCCATGAGCAGCGCCACGCGCCCGCCGAACGAGTGCGCGACTATGTCCACGCGCTCCGCGCCGATTTCGTCCAGCAGCGCGATTATCTGCGCCTTAAACTGATCGACGTTCCATACCTCGGGCGGTTCAGGGCTTTGGCCGTGGCCGGGAAAGTCCACGCCAATCACGCGCGCCTTGCCGCTTTCGGCGGTCAGGTCGCGTATCAGCGGCTTAAAGCTGTCGATCTGGCCGCCCCAGCCGTGCATACAAAGTATGAATTTGCCCTCCGTGCCGAATATCTGATAGTTAATGCCGCACTTTGCTAACATTTATATCCTCCTTGAAATGCGCGGATTCAGCCGCCGTCAATTTTTCTGTCCCTTTGTAAAACGGAACCCGTTTTTCTGATAGCCCAGTTTTTCATAAAACGCATGTGC
>USEE01000047.1 GCA_900553645.1 uncultured Eubacteriales bacterium | reverse complement strand
TGCCCAATAAACCTCCGCCCGTTTTCCACAACAATCATCGTGCCGTCGTCCATGAAGGCCACGCCCTGATTCGACTCCTTGCCCTCGCGGACTATCTGGATGGTCAGTTCTTCGCCGGGGAGTAGGGCAGGCTTCATGGATTCGGCCAGTTCGTTTATGTTCAGGACCTTTACGTCGGACAGGACGGCTACCTTGTTCAGATTGTAGTCGTTTGTTACTATGCGGCCGCCCAGCTGCTTGGTCAGTTTTAATAGCTTTATGTCCGCGTCGGTTATGTCAGGAAAGTCGGTATCCACTATGCGCACCTCTACGTCAGTTTCGGTTTGTATGCGCTTTACTATGTCAAGGCCGCGCCGACCGCGTCCGCGCTTTAACGCATCTGCGGAGTCCGCTATGTGCTGAAGCTCCTCGAGTATGAAGTGAGGGACTATCAGCGGGCCGTCTATGAAGCCTGTGCGGCATATGTCGAATATGCGCCCGTCGATTAATACGCTCGTGTCGAGCAGCTTTGCGACGGCGTGCGAAACGTGCTTGTCGGCTGAGCGCTCGCCCAGACGCTTGAACGAGGCCGGAAGCGGCAATTCCTCCCAGCGCCGCCCGATCAGCATGTAGCCCGCCGTGCCCAGCGAAAAGTATATCATTGCGTTTATGACCGAGCCGGTTACGCCCATGTTCAGACTGCTTATCAGGGTGGATATGAAAAACGCAATTATAAGTCCGATGATTAACCCTATAAGCCCTAACATCAGCTCGGGCAAAGGCTGATCGCTGGTTATCTTTATCAGCCAGTTGATGAATCGTCTGACCTGCGTGCGCCAGTACGGCGCGAGCGCATACGTGAGTATAAACCCGGCCAGAAGCGTAAGCGCATATACGCCCACCAATACCCGCCACAACGCCTCGTCCCATACAAGCATGGAAAAATGATCGATTATCTGAAGAACAATCGTGACCACGCCCGCCAGACCTAACCCGCCTAGCGAGGCCACTATAATGCGATTTCGCCTTATCAAGCCGCAATATCCCTCCTTTTCAAACCGTTATAGCCTTATTCAGCCGCCGTGTGAGTTGGTTTATCCGCGTTTGAGGCAGGCATAACAAGCGCCGTGCGCAAAGCCTCGCCGATAGTCTCAACGCCCCACGCGCGTACCCCCTCGGGCAGCTTCAGCCCACGCATACAGCTTCGCGGCAAAAGCACGTTCTTGAATCCCAGCCGCGCACATTCGCCCACACGCCGCTGTACCTGACTTACCGCGCGCACCTCGCCCGCCAGACCAACCTCGCCCATCACGGCAAATGTTTCATCCACAGGTATGTTGCGCGCCGCCGACGCAACCGCAACCATCAGCGCCAGGTCGCACGCCGGCTCGTCCAGCGTAAGCCCGCCCGCAATGTTTATATACACATCCTGATTGTACATAGGCAGTCCCGCGCGCTTCTCCAGCACCGCCAGCAGCAAGGCCAATCGCCCCTGCTCCACACCCGAAGCCATCCGGCGCGGATATCCGATCGCCGTGGGCGCAACCAACGCCTGCACGTCCACCAGCACCGGCCGCGTACCCTCGAGCGCGCACAGTACGACCGAACCGCTCTGCCCATGCGCGCGCTGGCTCAGCAGCATTTCGGACGGGTTGGGCACCTCGACCATGCCTAAGCGCCGCATCTCGAATATGCCTATCTCATTTATCGAACCAAAACGGTTCTTGACCGCGCGCAGTATGCGGTACTGGTTCTGCCGGTCGCCCTCAAAATACAGCACGCAGTCCACCATGTGCTCCAGCACGCGCGGCCCTGCGATTGCGCCTTCCTTAGTCACATGTCCCACGATGAATATCGAACACGCCGACGACTTGGCCGCGCGCATAAGCAGCGCCGCCGATTCGCGCACCTGCGGCACGGAGCCGGGCGCGCTTGCCATGTCGGGGCGGTACATGGTCTGTATCGAGTCCACGACCACAAATTCGGGGTGCAGCCGGTCGATCTGATCCATCACGTTGCTGATGTCGTTCTCGGCCAGCATCATCAGGTTTCCGAGGTTAAGCTCCAGCCTCTGTGCACGCAGTTTGATCTGCCGCGCGGATTCCTCGCCCGAAACGTACAAAACGTTCATGCCGCCCGCCGCCAGATGCGCCGCTACCTGCAATAGCAGCGTTGACTTGCCTATGCCCGGCTCGCCGCCTACCAATGTCATCGATCCCGGCACTATGCCGCCGCCCAGCACACGGTCGAGTTCGCCCACGCCACTTTTTACGCGCGGGTCTTCTTCCTCTATTATATCCTTCAATATGACGGGCTGTGCGCCGCTGCCGCGCGCCTGCTTCAGCTTTTTTGCGGGCGCGTCGTCGGATATATTGCCCATAGGCGTTTCAACCAGCGTGTTCCATTGGTCGCAGCCGGGGCATTTGCCCAGCCAGCGCGGCGTTTCGTATCCGCATTCGGAACAGACGTACCTTGTCTTGAGCTTGGCCATGCGTGCCTCCCGTGGGTGGAATAGTCGTGCATTTTAAGAAAACGCAGTGAATTCATTATACCACACGCGCGCCGCGATTACCACAATATTTAAGCGGCCGACGCAATGGCCGGCCGCTTGAACGGATTATCTGTTTAGTTCTGCCTTACAATAGTCGATGTTGATCAGCTTTTCGATAAGGTCGTTTACCGTATAGTAGTAGTGGTTGCTGGCCTCATAACCTATGCGGTCGTCTTTGTGACGCAGGGCGAGCATGTTCATGACGTTCGTTCGCTCGGATTCGATAATAGCCAGCATTTCGCTGCGCGCCTTTTCATCACCATCCGCAAACCGCCTGCGCGCCCTGACAAAGCGTATCTGATTAAGCGTGGCTTCAAAGTGGCTCAGCGCGCCCGCCGCCATGCGGTATACCTCGCCCAGCTCGCCGTCCAAGTCCGCAAACGGCCTCAACATCTCAACGCCCGCGTGCCAGCCAGTGACCAGCTTGTCGAACTGCCTTTCAAATGTATCCTCGTCGTAAATCGCGCGCCATGTGGTTATGTCGTCGTATGGGAAGCCGATCATGCACGCCGTGTAACCCGTGGGCGTAAGGTAGAACGGTGCCATCGGGCCGTAGTTCTGCGGCGCAGTGTAGAGCACCTCGATGTTGAACGGGAATTCGCCGAACGCGCGGCTCATGAGCCTTTGCGCCCTGTCGACCGTATCGCCGTGCTCCGCGCCCAGCCATTCGATAAGGTAGTCATGCACGCTTATGCCCTCGCTCATCATGCGCGAAGCCATCCTCAGCATGGGCGTGGGATAACCGCCCAGCGTCCAGCTCATCTGCAGATGCTTAACGCCTGCCGCCTTGAGCGACAGTATATGCTCGGCCACCTTGTCAAACACCGGCAGGTAGGGCACGGCCGACATCTCCCAGCTGTTGTTGATCTGCACCTTGGCGCAGGTTTCGTGGCCGCTTTCGCACGCGGCGCTCCAGACGGTCAGCGCCTTTTGCCCTGGGCCGGGCTGTGATATGGAATAGTCGCGCACCACGCCCGCAACGCCGCCGACGTTGGTTGCAAGCCGCTCCTCGCTCACGCACTGTACGATCTGTCCCTCGGTCAGCAGCGCGGGCACCTTGGCCGCCCATTCGTCGCCCCATGCCCAGCTCCACGCAATCGCGCGCGCATTCGGCGCGGAGGCATGTGCGCCGCGCGCCATAAGGTTATTGACCTCAGCCACGACCTCCCACGGTTTGCGCGCGGCACAGCGCGGGCAGGTGAGCGGGCCTTTCGCGCGCGAATAGCAGTTGGTCAGGTTTTCGGACATAGTGATCGTGAAGAAGCCGCCCAGCCCAGGCGCTTCGGCGAACAATTGCTTCATGCCGTCCTCGAGGTAACGCTTTACCTCGGGGCGCGAGGTGCACATCGCATAGAAGTCGTCCTCGCGCTCGCCGCGCAGTTCGGGCCGCTTCTTAAAGAATGCGTCGTTCATCGAGCGCGGTTCGTTCAGGTACAGGTACACGCTTATGCCGTATCTGCCCGCGCGTTCGATCAGCGAGTTCAGATTGCGCATACGCGTCTCGTGACCGCGCGACATTTCGGGCGCAAACGGAAATTCGATGAGCTGATACAGTATGCCCTGCAGCCATACGCCGCGCACGCCCATCTTTGCGTATTCGCACAGCAGCGCGTCCGGGAACGGGTCGAATTCCGGGTTCATGAGCGGGTCGCCGTACAGCGCAAAGTACGAATACACGGTCGCCAGCCCGCCCTCGGACGCGCGCGCATTCGCGTCGACCGGCGCGCCGCTGAAATGCCTTACAAAGCCGAATGCGTTTTCGCGCCGCAGTTCGGGCGATATGTCTTCGACCAATGCGCGCAGGTGCGCCGTGCGGGTGCGCTGCCCGTCGGTCAGCGGAGAAAAGCGGTTGTCGGGCACGGTGGGCTTTATCTTGCCCAGCTTGTGCCACAGGAAGTCGTCCTCTTTAAGCAGAAACGCCAGCTTCTCCGCGCTTATGCCCAGCAGCATCTGAATCTGCTCAAACGAGCAAAGGTGCCAGTTGTCGCGGATGATGGTAAGGTAGCCGCGCGTGAGCCACATCGGCTCGGCGTCAAGTTTCGGGTCAAGCCCCATATCGCCCGCGGCGGCGCGCAGGGTGCTTTCGCCTGCGCCCAGCACCGCGCACATCCTGTCAATGGGCACCACGCCCCAGTTGCGCCACAGCGCCGCCTGCCAGCGGGTGGGAAACCATTCGAGCGCCAGCGCCGCCTTTTCGCTGGTTTCGGGAAGCAGATTCATAATGCGAATTATCTCCTTGCGATTTTGAGTTTGAATAACCGGAAGCCCTGGCTAAGCCAAGGCTTCCGAAGCTTCGTTTAAGGCAGAATGCGCGGCGGTTCGGCAGCCGGCTTTCTGCCTTAGCCTTAATCAGTCCTTCAGCGTAATCTCGATGACGGTATCCCACGGGTCGGGCAGTTCCTCGCTGCGCCCGCCCATGAAGAAGAACGCGTCGCCCGGATACTCGCGGTATATCGGGCCGTGGAACGAGTTCGGGTCGAGCAGCTTAACCTCCGAGCCGTCGCGCAGCAGGCGTATGCTCTCGATCTTATCCAGCAGTCCGCACAGTCGGATAGGGCGGTTGCACTTTTCGTACAGGTGCAGGTACAGCTTGTTGCCACGCTGAGTGTACCGGCCGAAGTCGGGATACTTAACGTCCGACATGCCGCAGCCATATATGCTGTCGCCGTTTTCGTCCAGCCAGCCGCCGACCTCGCGCAGCACGCGTTCGGCGGGCGCGGGTATGCGGCCCAGCGCGTCCGGCCCGACGTTGAGCAGGAAGTTGCCGCTTTTGCTCACGCAGTCGCTCAGATCGCGCACCAGATCGCGCGCGGACTTGTACGCAAAGTCGGTGCCGCAGTAGCCCCAGTGGTTGTTGAGCGTCATGCAGGATTCCCACGGCACGGGTTCGCCCAGTTCGTTGCGCGGGCACTCGAACGGCACTAGCCCCTCGGGGCACATGAAGTCGCCCGAAAACGGCGTGGGGTTGGCCGAAAGTATGCTGCCCGCTGAGCCGCCCGCGCCCTCCAGTCGGTTGTCGGTGATAAGGTGGGGCTGATACTTGCGCACCATTTCGATGATGTGGCTCGCACCCCACTTTTCGCCGCGCATCTCGCCGTAGGAGTAGTCGAACCACATTATGTCCAGATGGCCGTAATTGGTCAGCAGCTCCTCAATCTGCGCGTGCATGAATTTGAGGTAATTGTCGTAGCCCTTGCGCGGATTCTTTTTAAGGTATTCATCGGTGTGGATTATGCCGTCGAACTCGGGAAAGTCCGGGTGGTGCCAGTCCAGCAGCGAGAAGTACAGCCCGACCTTCAGCCCCTCGGCGCGGAATGCCTCCACAAACTCGCGTACCAGATCGCGCCCGCACGGCGTATTGGTGGACTTAAAGTCGGTTTGCGCGCTGTCGAACAGGCAGAATCCGTCGTGGTGCTTGGCAGTCAGTACGGCGTACTTCATGCCCGCAGCCTTGGCGATGCGCGCCCACTGGCGCGGGTCGTACTTGACGGGGTTGAACTCGCGGAAGTACGGCTCGTAATGTTCGTCGTCAACGTGCTCGTAATAGCGCAGCCACTCGCCGCGCGCGGGTATCGCGTACAGTCCCCAGTGGATGAACATGCCGAATCGGTCGTGCTTGAACCAGCGTATGCGCTCGGCGCGGGCCTGCTTGCTGTTGAAATCCATGACTTGTACCTCCTGACAAAGTAAATTTGACGAATGTAAGATGCACTTGCGTTATCAAAAGTTTAACTTATATGTGGGGAAATGTCAATTGGGGAAGGGCGAGTTGGCGTGATAAATTGTGCAGAGTATGGGAGAGGCAGTAATCTGTATCATGACATGCACTTTCAAAACTTCAAATTCTGCCTAAACAAAAAAACTCCCCGCGCGTCCATCCGCGCGGGGAGAATCGATTACTCAGCAGTTAAGAATTATTCCTCAACAGCCTTGAAGCGATCGTAGCGAGCCTGATATACGCCGATAACCTCGTCCAGGCCGTAGGCGCGCAGCTCGTCCAGATAGGTGTCCAGATCGTCCAGCGACTTTTCGCCGTTGATCAGGTCAACGAACAGGTCGGTCATGGCCATATCCAGATCGGCGCTGTACATGTCCAGAGTATCAACTTCCTCATCGGTGGGCAGCGCCAGGTAGGTGGCGGTGTTGGTCTGGTACATCACAGCGTCCTTCTGCTCCATCTGATCCCAAGCAGCGATCTGCAGCTCGCGGCGCTTGCCGGTGGGATCGTTCTTGTCGCACTTGGCAAGCTCGTTCTGGCCGTAAGCGCTGGCCATCAGGTCAGCGGCGGTAGCGAAGGAGCCAACCTTTTCGCCGTTGAAGGTATAGTAGGTTCGGCCGATTTCGAAGCAGGGCAGGTTAGCACGGTCCATGTAGAAACGGCCGCTGCCGCTCTTGTTTTCGATAACCTGATCAGCAGTCCAACCATCGTGCAGGTAGATGATGTTGCCGTTCTCGTCGAAGTCGTAGTCCATACCCTGCAGACCGTCGCGGTTCCAGCGCCAATACTCTTCACCGAAGAAGAAGTCCAGCAGCTTGGCAGCAGCCTCAACGTCAACGCTGTTCATGAAGGCATAGTAGCCGTTGTATACGGACAGGTTGTAGTCGCCGCGGCAGGTGGGCTTTACGGTAGAACCCTGGATATAAACGGGGCGATAGTCAGCGTTTTCGTCGCCGGTCAGATCGTCGCGGGTGAACATAGTGGCGGTCTGGAAGTACATGGCGCCGATGTTGTTCTGGGAGATAAGGGAAGAAGTATCGGTGGTGTACAGCGAACCGTTGTCGGCAAGCGACATAACGCCAGCGTCAACCATCTTCTTGACGAAGGTGATGTAATCCTTGAAGCCATCCTGATAGAAGATGGTGGTGATTTCATCGGTGTTGGGGTCAAGGCCGATGGTGTTCATGATCAGGCCGAACCAGCCGGCGATACCGCTGTGACGCAGCAGGCTCAGATCGCTGGCGAACAGCGCCTTTTCATCCTGAACGCCGTTGCCGTTGGCGTCGTTGTCACGGAAGGCGATCAGAGTGTCGATGAACTCATCGGTGGTGGTGGGCATGGGCAGGTTCAGCTTGTCCAGCCAGTCCTGACGGATACCTACCGAGTAGGAGCCCATCCAGTCGTTGATGTTGTACACACCGGTGTTAATGCCCTGCAGTACCCAGAAGGTGCCGTCAGCTGCGGTGCCCGCGCTGCGCAGGGTGGCGTACTCGCCGTCGGGAGCCAGGAAGCCGGCGGCAGTGCCGTCGCTGTGCTCGAGGATGGAATCAACGCTGGTCAGCATACCGCGGTTGATCAGGTTGTTCAGGGTAACGTTGTCCACTTCCAGGAACATCATGTCGGCCAGGTCAACGCCGGTGGCCAGACGGGTGGTGATGGTGGTGGAGTACTGGTCGGCCTCTACGTAGTCCAGCTGCAGATCGATGCCCATTTCGTGGGTCTTTTCAACCAGCCACTCGTAGGTCTTGGAATCCTTGAAGTAGCCCATACGCGCGCCGCCCTGATTGTAGCCCAGCACGGTCACGGTCGTAAGCTCGGACGAGTCCGCGCCGTCTGCCAGGCTCATGCCGGCGGGCACAAGCATGGCCAGCGCCAGAATCAGAGCCAGTACGGATTTGAGTTTCTTCATACAGTTACCTCCCTAAGATAATAATTTATGTGGTGATAATCGGGATAAGCTCCCAATTATTGCGCCCGTCACTCTTTAAGGGAACCCAGCATAACGCCCTTTACGAAATACTTCTGGAAGAAGGGGTATGCGACCAGCATGGGCAGGGACGATACGATTATGATCGTGTACTTGAGCTGGTTATTGGAAATCTGCTGCTCCTGAGCCATGCGCAGCGTTTCCGCG
>USEE01000046.1 GCA_900553645.1 uncultured Eubacteriales bacterium | reverse complement strand
CCTTTTCGCCGAATATCGCGCGCAGCAGACGCTCTTCAGCGGTCAGCTCGGTTTCGCCCTTGGGCGTTACCTTACCTACCAGTATGTCGCCCGAACGCACCTCTGCGCCGATGCGGATGATACCGGTTTCGTCCAGATCCTTGAGTGCGTCCTCGCCCACGTTGGGGATATCGCGGGTGATTTCTTCCGGTCCCAGCTTGGTGTCGCGCGCCTCGGACTCGTACTCCTCAATATGAATCGAGGTGTAAGCGTCTTCCATGACCAGCTTTTCAGACAGCAGTACGGCGTCTTCGTAGTTGTAGCCTTCCCACGTCATGAAGCCGATCAGCACGTTGCGGCCCAGCGCAATTTCACCCTGATCAGTGGACGGGCCGTCCGCGATGGTCTGGCCCACGGTAACAACGTCGCCCTTGTTTACAACCGGGCGCTGGTTAATGCAGGTGCCCTGGTTGGAGCGGGCGAACTTAATCAGGTTATACCGCCACTTGCGATCCTGCTCGTCGCGGATAACGATCTCGTTTGCGGATACCTTGTCGACAACGCCGTTCTGCTTGGACAGTATCGCAACGCCCGAGTCGTGCGCAGCCTTGTACTCCATGCCGGTACCTACGATAGGCGCCTGAGGCACGAGCAGCGGCACGGCCTGGCGCTGCATGTTGGAACCCATCAGCGCGCGGGTAGCGTCGTCGTTTTCAAGGAAGGGTATCATGGCGGTCGCCACCGACACGACCTGACGCGGGCTTACGTCCACGTAATCGACTTCATCGGCGGGGCGCTCGATTATTTCCTCGCGTATGCGGACGTTGCAGCGGGCGTTCTTGAAGTGGCCCTGCTCGTCCAGCGGCTCGTTGGCCTGCGCGACGACGTAATTGTCCTCATCATCGGCGGTCATGTAATCGATCTGGTCGGTAACGGTGTGCGTGGCCTTATCCACCTTGCGGTAGGGGGCCTCTATGAAACCGTACTCGTTAATGCGGGCATAGGTTGCCAGCGAACCTATCAGACCTATGTTCGGGCCTTCAGGGGTTTCTATGGGGCATATGCGCGCGTAGTGGGAGTAGTGAACGTCTCGCACTTCGAACGACGCGCGGTCGCGGTTCAGACCGCCCGGGCCCAGCGCGCTCAGACGGCGTTTATGCGTAAGTTCGGCCAGCGGGTTAGGCTGATCCATGAACTGGCTCAGCTGAGAGGAGCCGAAGAACTCCTTAATCGCCGCGGATACAGGGCGGATGTTTATCAGATCCTGCGGACGCACGGTTTCGCTGTCCTGTATGGCCATGCGCTCCTTAACCACGCGCTCCAGGCGGCTCATGCCGATGCGGATCTGGTTCTGCAGCAGCTCGCCCACCGAGCGCAGACGACGATTGCCCAGATGGTCGATGTCGTCGGTCTTGCCGATGCCGAAGGGCAGACCCAGCTGATAGCTGATAGAGGCGATGATGTCATCGATGTAGATGTGCTTGGGCACAAGTATCGACAGGTTGGCCTTGACGGCCTCCTTCAGATCGACGCCTTCCTCCTCAGCCTTAATCATGACCTGCTTCAGAGTAGGCAGATGGACGCGCTCGTTTATGCCGACTTCCTTGGGATCGAACGGCAGGAATGCGTCCGCATCTACAAAGTAGTTGCCGATTACGCGAACCATGTGGTTGTCCACGTTCAGCTCAACGCGGTTGACACCGGCGCGCTGTATCTCGTGCGCCATTTCGCGGGTTATGGTGTCGCCCGCCGCGCACATGACCTCGCCGGTCTCGGGATTGATAACGTCCTCGCCCGCCACCTGACCCGCGATGCGGTTTTCGATGGCCAGCTTCTTATTGAACTTATAGCGGCCCACGCGCGCCAGATCGTACCGCTTGGGGTCGAACAGGAGCGCATTAATCAGGCTGCGCGCGCTGTCGACGGTCAGCGGCTCGCCGGGACGCAAACGCTTGTATATCTCAAGCAGACCGGCCTCGGTGGTCTTGGACGGGTCGCGCGCGATGGTGCAGGACAGCTGTTCATTGTCGCCCAGCAGTTCCATAATCTGCGCGTCGGTGCCGTAGCCCAGCGCGCGCAGCAGCACGGTCATGGGCAGCTTGCGGGCGCGATCCACGCGAACCCACAGCACGTCGTTGGAGTCGGCCTCGTACTCCAGCCATGCGCCGCGGTTAGGTATAACGGTGGCGTTGTGCAGGCGCTTGCCGGCCTTGTCGATGGTATCGACATAGTACACGCCCGGCGAGCGAACCAGCTGGCTGACGATTACGCGCTCGGCGCCGTTGATTATGAATGTGCCGTGCTCGGTCATGAGCGGGAAGTCGCCCATGAACACTTCGCTTTCCTTTATTTCATGCGTGTTGCGGTTGGTCAGGCGCACATTCACCTTCAGCGGCGCGGCATACGTCAAATCGCGCTCGCGGCACCTTTCCACCGTATACTTGGGGGTTTCGTCCAGCGAATAATCGGTAAATTCGAGCACAAGGCTCTCGGAATAGTCGGTTATCGGGGACACGTCGGCTAATACTTCGCGCAGGTCCTCCTGCAGGAAGCGCTGATATGAATTTTTCTGGACCTCGATGAGGTCGGGCATTTCCAGCGATTCCTCTACCCGGGAGAAACTCATTCGCGTGCGTTTGCCCATCTGTACCTCGTGGACCATAAATGCAATCACCCCTAATGCGTTGATCTGCCAATTGGAGGCGGCTCTGCCTGACTGTCCTGATTTTTCGCCGCGCGGCATGACTATGGCAAAAACATGCCCGGCCGGTCAAAAAATTTCCGTTTGCGTATTGCATATTTGGCGCATTCGTTGTAGAATACGTATGCGTTGGTTTATGCAGTGTCGGTTTCAATTGGACAGAGGCAGGAAATCCACACTAATGCAATTTACTATGTTATCAACGTTGTCCAGCTTTGTCAATAAGGTTTTTGTTAATTCTCTCGTTTTGGGCGTGGAGAATTATTTTTTTATGCTTTAAGCCTGTTTCACGTGCGTTCGTTTGCACTTTTATCGCATTAACTTTTGGTTATTTGCATAGTTTCAACTTATCGCACAGACACGCCGGTATACATCTATGCGTATTTATTCGTTTCGATGTGAATATATACACGCAAATTTGTGCATGCCCAATAGCCATGCTACAAATGCACACAGCGCCGAGCGGAAAAGCCCGCCCGGCGCTTACTATGTGTATCGGTTTCAACCTGAATGCGAGTTTTACATCACTGTCAGTATGGCTAAGGCAGTCTCCCGCGCTCAGGTACTTCCCACGCCCACCGCCTTAAAATGTGTATTGTCAAGGCATGAAGCCCGCCTTTCCCGCAATATAACCGGCCTTACAGCTTTGCAATGGTAACATCCTTAAAATAGTACTTCACGATTTCCTCCGCAGTCATCCCCTCGTTCGCCAGTGCATACGCGCCCCACTGCGACATGCCCACGCCGTGACCGTAGCCCATGCCCGACAGCTTGAGCTTGCCATCCGAGTACTCGCACTTTTCAATCAGCGTGGATTTCATCTTTGTCGAGCCAAGCGCGATGCGCAGTGCGGGCGCGCTTACCTCAGTGCCGTCTATATCCAGCGTAATTGCGCGGCCGCTGTCGCCCTTCTCACCCACCTTAACACTGCCTACGTCCTTGAGCGTTATGCCCGCTTCCTTTGCGGCGGCGATCAGCTCGGCCTTGGTAAACTCGCATGTCCAGTGCTTCACGTCCGACGGCGCTTCGTCGCTGTCGCGCGAGTCCACCACCTGAGTATAGCCCGGCTCTGTGCCGCTGAACTCCAAACCCTCGCGTGCCAGCGCGGTCTTGCCGCCGCCGTGCGCATAGAACCACGCGTAAGGCAGTTCGCCCTCATACACCATGATTTCGCCATGGGTGGCACTTACCGCGCGGCGAATCGCATCGTTCACACCGTCCGCGTCGTATGCCTGCGCTTCCTTTATGTCGGTGGATATGTCCGCGCCGTCGTATTTGGACTTCTTCTCATCTATGAACTTGCACACGAACGTGCGCGCGAGTATCGCCTGCGCCTTGAGCGCCTCCGCCGGCCAGTCGTTCGGCATCTCGCCCGCCAGCACGCCTTCCAGGTATTCCTCCAGCGGCATCTCGATAATGCGCTTTTGCTTGACGTCGTATACCTTCAGCGTGGGATTGCTTTCCTTCAGCCTTTCGGTTTTGAACGCAGGCGGCTGTGCGGCGGCGCTTTGCGTTGCCTGCGGAGTACTGCGCGGCGTTTCCGACGCAAAGCAGCCGGTCAGCATCGCGCAAAGCATAATCATCGCAATCGGCATGAGCAGTTTCTTCATAATAAAACGACCTCCCGTCGGCAATACTCTGCCCGGAAGATCGTCTAAAATTCGTGGAAAATATTACTATGCAATTGTCCGCACAGGCAGGCTGCGCCTTGCCCCATCAATATACCAGCATCGCAGTAAGATCGTCGCGCGACCCAAGCATCTGCGCGGTGTCGCATAGCAGCCTGCATGCTTCTTCAGGCGACTGCGCGCGGTTTAGCACGGATTCGATCTGCTCGTCGGCCAGCGTTTCGTGTATACCGTCCGACGTCATCAAAAGCGCCGTGAAGTCGTTAAGCGGCATTACCTCCAACTGAGCCAGCTGCGCGGGATTGCCGTTGCCCAGACAGCATGTGATTTCACTGCGGTTGCACATGCGCGCGTCCTCCACACGCCCTGCATCCATCAGCCACGCATATGTCGTATGGTCGCGCGTCAGACGGTGTATATGCGCGCCGTTTATCGCGTATATGCGCGTGTTTCCCGCATGGAATATCCAGCCGCCGTGATCGTTTATCACTATGCCGGTAAGCGTGGTGGCCATGTTGCGCGCGCCCGCAATGCCGCGCGCCAGCGAGATCAGCTCTTCGTTGCGTGCCTGAATAAAGCTCTTTACAGTGGCGGCATCGGCCAGCGCGGCCACGTCAGCCGCCGCGAGCTGCTGCAGCACGTACCCCGCGGCCACGTCGCCCAGCTGGTTGCCGCCCACGCCGTCGGCTACCGCCGCGATGAACGCGCCGTCGATCGAGCAGCGGCCGTCTATATCGCACAGCACGCTGCGGCCATTCAAGCACCTGTCCTCGCAGCGCTCCTTGTTCCTGCCCTTGCGCACCAACGCCTCAATATCCATATAAGCACCGCCCTCCCGCGTTCACGGCGATTCGATTAGAGCATATCACTTATTATTTTACTTAAAGGCTCGAATCACGCCTTAAACGGCACATGTTCAAATCCTAAAACTACTATTATTATGACATGCGTCGATTGCGATGTCAACGAAAAAAGTGCGATATAAAATCGACCGAACCGCGCAGCGTGCGCAGTCCGGCCGATCATTCATTGTTTATTTAAGGTAGGTACTCATAACATAACCGTTCAGGCCGTTATAGCTGATCTGGCTCCATTCGCCCTGATCGGAGAGCAGCTCGACGCGCGTGCCCTTGGGTACCTGACCCACGAGCGCATAGCCCGTGCCCGCGCCTGAGCGCATGTTCAGCTTGGTAGCCGAGCCGCTTATCGTCACGGTCTTATAAGTCTTGCCGTCGTCGGGCTTGGGGGTGGCGGACGTTTCGGTCTGACTGCCGTTCATGGATATGTAGGGCGAGGATACGTAACCGGTGTAGCCGTTATACGTGACCTTGCTCCAGTCGCTGGCATAGCTGATTACGCCGACGGTCGCGCCCGAAGGTATCCGGGTAACGACCGACGCGGACGTGCTCTTGGCACTGCGCATGTTAAGGCGCGAACCCGAGGTTACTGTCGCCGTGCCGATGGTGGGTTCGGCGGTGGGCTCCTGGGTGGGCGCGGCGGTGGGCTGCGCTGTGGAGCTGCCGTTTATCCGCAGGTACTGGCTCATCACATAGCCGGTGTAGCTGCCATAGCGGATATGGCTCCACGCGCCGGTAGTGCCCAGCACGGTAACGGTTGCACCGTTCGGAATCTTAGTAAGCAGCGCCCCTGTGGTGCTGGCCGAGGCGCGCATGTTAAGCCTGCTGGCGATTACCGTCGCAGTGCTGCCGCCGGGCGTAGGCGTGCCGGTGGGCTGTGCGGTCGAACCGCCGTCGAACTTCAAGTACTGGGTCATTACATAGCCGGTGTAGCCGCCATAGCTGATGCGGCTCCACGTCGTGCCCTTCTCAAGTACGGTAACGGTTGCGCCGCGCGGTATGGAGGTAAGCTTAGCGCTTGTGGCGGAAGCCGCAGCGCGCATGTTAAGCTTGCCCGAGGTGGTGTTTACCGTCGCGGTAAGCACCGGCGCAACGGTGGGCGTCGCGGTCGGCTCAGCCGTGGGCTCTACCGTGGGCGTTACGGTCGGCGTGGTCGTGGGGCCACCGGTAGGCTCCTGTGTCGGCTCGAGCGACGGCTCTGCGGACGCTGAGGGGTCGGGCGTAGGCTCGACGGTAGGCTCAGGCGTGGCCGTGGGCTTAACCGGATCGTCATAGCCGTACACCTTGTACAGATTGCTCAATCCCTTTATGTCGGGTTCGGCCAGCGTGCGCTGGTCAACGTTATTGCGTATGCCATAGGCGTACATGGTGACATAGTTATACGCCGCGTCGTACACATCGCCCAGACCAAGGGTGTGGCCGATTTCGTGAGTGGCGATTGACTGAAGGTCATAGCCTTCTTCATTTATGGCAACGTTAACCCAGTCTATATCGCTGTTGAATATTATATCGACTTCATCGGCGTACCTGCTTACCGGATACTCATCGGACAGAGTACCCGAAGCCATGTACGCGCGCGTCATCGCCAGCTTCGTGCCGCCCAGTTTTGCAAACGAGATGGTGTTGAGTCCATCCTTGCGCTTTGCAATCTCGCCGTCGCTGTCCCTGGGAAGCGTTACGCTGGACGTGGAGTTATTCAGCGTAAACATCGGTTTTTCAAGATAGCGGTTCCATTCGCGCATACCGGCTTCCCATGCCTCAATTACGGCGCTTGAACTCATGTTAATGCCGCTGGGGTCCATGGTGAACGACCACGGGCTGGTGGCCATGTAGTTATTTATCGCGTATCCATCGCCCCGCTCAGACAGCGCATAGCTGGAAACAGTCGTCGTACCGTCCGTATAGGTGGTAAACTCAACTACGGTTCCGTCAGCCAGCGCCGCGCCCGCAAACGCCAGCGTACCGGCCATAAGTGCCATGACAAGCAGCGTTTTCAGTAATGAATTTGCCTTGCGCATCATTATCCTCCTCAATTCGCCGGGCGAAATGTTCAGTCACCCACAGCGTATCACAGATATATTATATCACATTTTACAGCATATCTTAGTCCGAGCCGTAATAATTTTGTAAAATATACTCTGGCAGTTTTTGCCGCCTATGCGTCCAGCTTGGCGGTCAGCTTTATCACGACTATCTCGGGCGTGTTGAACAGTCGGAAACTGGGCAGGTGGTACGCCGACGAAGTGCCCAGACCCGATGTCGTGTATATGTAGACCGAATTGGAGCGGCGCAGACCCTTGACCTGACTCTGATCCGGGAACCAGCCGCCGCGCGGCAGTCGCTCGTCCGGCACATACATTGCGCCCACGAAAGGCACACGCCATTGTCCGCCCACATAATGCCCGCACAGCGCCACGTCGATCAGTCTGAGATACTGATTGCTGCGCGAGCTGTCCTGCGACTCCGCCGACAAATCGCCCTCGGCGTATTGCAACGAGCGCACGAAGTCGTCCGACAGGGGCGTATGGCTGAGCGCGATGTGCACGTCGGTGGACTGCATCGACTGCGCCGCAGTGTTGAGCTTCTGTGCGCAGTCCAGCCGGTATGCCTCCATCTGCGCGGTATCCGCGTCGCCCTGAGACATTGCGTTCAGGCAGCGCTGCTGTGCCGCGTCCAGATATTCGCTGGTGTTTACGTTAAGGTGCAGCGCCGATGTGAACCACACTCTCGCATCGCCTTTTTCTACCTCATATGGGCTGTCGAGGTAGGTCACGCCGCGCGCGATCAATTGATTTATGTAGTCGGCATAGACATTGCCGTCGTCGCCGGACGCGGACTCAATCGGATCGGGATCGGCGTCACCGGTTATGAACAGCATCGGCTTGCTCTTTTGCGCGTTAATCCCATCCACCAGTTCATACAGCGGCTGTGCGTCGCCGGATGCGCCTATCATGTCGCCCGTCATGCACAGCGCGTCGTAATTAATGGAAGTGATTGATTTAACCAGCTTCTCCTGATTATCGCCAAAGCGCGCGCCGTTTAAGTCGCTCACCTGCACGATGGTATAGCCCTCCAGCGCAGAGGGCAGGCCGGGTATGGACAGCGTGCGCGTAGTGACCGACAGCGTGGAATTGCCCATCGCAATCAGCGTCCACGACACAGTTACCACCACCAGCAGTATCAGTGCCGCCAGCTGCCAGCGGTCGAATCGGAGTCTATCCTTCAGCG
>USEE01000045.1 GCA_900553645.1 uncultured Eubacteriales bacterium | reverse complement strand
CCCAGAAGACCGTTGACGGCCCCTCCAAGAAGGACTGGCGCGGCGGCCGCGGCGCGGCTTTCAACATCATCCCCTCCTCCCCTGGAGCTGCCAAGGCCGTGGGCGTTGTTATCCCCGAGCTGAAGGGCAAGC
The DNA here is from genome assembly GCA_900553645.1 of uncultured Eubacteriales bacterium. Next base: position 8,391 of record USEE01000045.1, on the reverse strand, counting down.
TGACCGGTATGTCCATGCGCGTTCCCACCGCTGACGTATCCGTTGTTGACCTGACCTGCCGCCTGGCCAAGCCCACCACCTACGAAGAGATTAAGGCTGCCATGAAGGAAGCTTCTGAGTCCGAGCGCTTCAAGGGCATCATCGGCTACACCGAGGACGCCGTTGTTTCCTCCGACTTCATCGACGATGCTCGCACCTCCGTGTTCGATGCTACCGCCGGTATCATGCTGAGCGACACCTTCGTAAAGCTGATCGCCTGGTACGACAACGAGTGGGGCTACTCCAACAAGGTTGTAAACCTCATCGAGCATATGTACAAGGTTGATAACGCCTGCGAGTGCGGCTGCTGCAAGTAATTATTACTTGGGCGCTTAGCCACATTCATTAGTAATCAGAGGCAGCGCCACGCGCCGGGTTTCCGTGCGGTGGCGCTGTTTTTAAGATTAAATGGTTTTGAGTCAAACGCATGGGCTGGAATTGAACAGGCGGTTATGTTTTTTCCGGCATTTGCATGGCGCGACATATTCTGCCTAAGCCTTCTCCCCCATGCATGACCTGAACCTATCAAATAATATCAAGTGGAGGTCTTCACTGATGAGTATTCTTGTTACCGGCGGCGCCGGATATATCGGCACGCATACCTGCGTTGAGCTGCTTAACGCGGGTTACGAAATCGTCGTTGTTGACAATTATTATAACAGCAAACCCGAGGCGCTCAAGCGCGTGCGCGAAATAACCGGCAAGGACTTCCCCGCATATGACGTTGACTGCTGCGATGAAAAGGCTCTGGACGAGGTCTTTGCAAAGCACGACATCGACGCCATAATCCATTTCGCCGGTTACAAGGCCGTCGGCGAGTCCACCCAGAAGCCGCTGGAGTACTATGACAACAACCTCAACTCCACGCTGGTTCTGTGCCGTCTGATGAAGAAGCACAATGTAAAGCGCATCATCTTCTCCTCGTCCGCGACCGTGTACGGCAGCCCCAAGACCGTGCCGATCACCGAGGACTTCCCGCGCTGGTGCACCAACCCCTACGGCTGGACCAAGTTCATGAACGAGCAGATTCTGCGCGACGTGGCGGCGGCCAACCCCGACTGGTCGGTCGTGCTGCTGCGCTACTTCAACCCCGTGGGCGCGCACATCAGCGGCCGCATCGGCGAGGACCCGCAGGGCATCCCGAACAACCTGACCCCCTACATCACTCAGGTTGCCATCGGCCGCCGCGACAAGGTGCACGTATTCGGCAACGACTATCCCACCAAGGACGGCACCGGCGTGCGCGACTACATTCATGTGGTTGACCTGGCTACCGGTCATGTGGCCGCGATCAAGTACGCCGCGGCGCACAGCGGTTCCATCGCGATCAACCTGGGCACCGGCGTGGGCTACAGCGTGCTGGACATGATTTCCGCTTTCTCCCGCGCTGTGGGCAAGGAAATCCCCTACACCATCGACGCGCGCCGTCCGGGCGACATCGCCGAGTGCTATGCCGATCCCAAGCTGGCGTACGACCTGCTGGGCTGGAAGGCCGTACACACGCTGGACGACATGTGCGCCGACTCCTGGCGCTGGCAGCAGCAGAACCCCTACGGGTACTCCGACAAGGAGGCGTAAGTCATGATTATCGGCTTTCTGGGCGGCGGTAACATGGGCAGCGCGCTCATGCAGGGGCTTGTCAAGTCAAGGCCTGTAGGGTTTGATGCTGTTAAGGCATACGATCCGACTGAGGCGGCTCAAAAGCGGCTTGCCGACATGGGCGTGGCGCTGGCCTCGAGCGCAGACGAACTGTTTGCCGACTGCGACATGATCGTGCTTGCGGTTAAGCCGCAGGTTCTTGAGAAAGCCGTTGCGCCGTATGCGGGCGCGTTAAGCGGCAAGTTTGTCGTATCGATAGCCGCCGGATGGACGCTGGAGCAGCTGCATAAACTTTTGCCCGAAAGCGCGCATGTGCTGCGAGTTATGCCTAACACGCCCGCTTTGGTGGGCTGCGGCATGACCGCGCTGTGCGATTCGCCCGAGCTTAGCAGCGGCGAGCGCGCGGCAGCCGAGGCGCTTTTCGGATCGGTGGGCGAATACGTATGGCTGAGCGAGCACCTGATCGACGCCGTTACCGGCGTATCGGGCAGCGGCGCGGCGTATGTGTACATGTTCATCGACGCGATGGCGTGCGGTGGCGTGCGCATGGGACTGCCCAGAAGCGTGGCCGTGAAGCTGGCCGCACAGACCGTCAGGGGCGCAGCGGAAATGGTACTCGGCACAAACGAGCATCCCGACGCGCTGCGCGACGCAGTGTGTTCGCCCGCGGGCACGACCATAGAGGCCGTGCGCGTGCTGGAAGAGCGCGGTCTGCGCCCGGCAGTCATGGACGCGGTTATCGCCTGCGCGGAAAAGTCGCGCGATATGGCCCGGAGCAAGTAATCCTACGGCTCAAAAAAATCGGCGCATCCCTCGTAAAATGCGGGATGCGCCTTTATAGTTTTTTATTATTTAAGGAGCGCAATGAAAGAAGTAACGATTTATACCGACGGCGCGTGTTCCGGCAACCCCGGCCCGGGCGGCTGGGGCGCGGTGCTGATGTACGGCGAACACCGCAAGGAGATAAGCGGCGGCGACGCGCACACCACCAACAACCGCATGGAACTGACCGGGCCGATCGAGGCGCTGGAGCTGCTCAAACATCCGTGCAAGGTGCGGCTGTACTCGGACAGCGCGTATCTGGTAAACGCGTTCAATCAGCACTGGATTGCCAACTGGCAGCGCAACGGCTGGCAGACCTCGCAGAAGAAGCCGGTCGAGAATAAGGAACTGTGGCAAAGGCTGCTGGAGCTGTGCCGCACGCATGAGGTAGAGTTCATCAAGGTCAAGGGGCACGCAGACAATGCGGAAAACAACCGATGCGACGAACTGGCGCGCGCCGCCATCGCAAAGTATCGGCGCGGATGAGGCTCATCCTCTGCCCTAACCCCAAAACAGCGCCGCTCCTCACACATTTTTTGTGCATGAGGAGCGGCGCTGTTTATTTATTTGCAGGTTGCTGCACGTTACTCTACGTCCTTGATCTCGCTCAAGGCAGTCTCGATTGCCTTCTTGACGTCCGCGTCGGATTCCAGCGTGCTCTGATGCTCAAGGAAAGCGCGCGCACGCGGTACGTTCATGCTGCCCAGCGCCAGCGCTGCATGTTTGCGCTGCTCCACGTCGCCGCCGTGCACCAGCGGAACCAGCGCGTTAAACGCATCATCGCTCTGACACTTGCCCAGCGCGTCTATCGCCGCCATGCGCACGTCGTCATGCTTATCGTTTACATATTCGGCAATCTTGGCAGCATCGCCCTTTGCCGCCAGCTTTTCGATCTTTTCCAGCTTGTTTCCAAACATAAAAATCATCCTCCCCTTATTGACAAATCCACCGCTTACGTCTATCATAATCATACGCAAGCGATTACTTTTTACTTTTGCTTACAGTAAACGTTCATTTACTTATATTATAGCACCGCTTTGCGATATGTCAAGCGCAATTTTGGTCGGGCGCGATGTTTCATAATTTTGTCATCATCGGGAGGTAACTATGGCAAGCGCAAAATCGGCCGAGCTTTGTCGGCTCGTCACACAGTCATACGGGCTTTATACGGAAAAAATAGCGCGCCGCTTCAAGAACGCGCACGCGGAGGCCTTGTCCGGGGCGCAGTACATGCTGCTCAACCTTATATCTGACGCGGGGCGCATAACCGCAGGTGGATTGGCGGCGCGCACGCTGATGCAAAAGCAGCAGGTCACAACTGTGCTTAACCAGCTGGAGGACAAGGGGTTAATAGAGCGCACGCGCCAGAATGAAAACCGGCGCACGGTATGGTTAAGCACGACGGAAAGTTGGAGCGCGCTGCTTGACGAAATACATGCCGACTTCAACGCGCAGCTGAGCGCCGTATTCGAGCAATTAGACGATGCGGCACTGGACAAATACATAGACGCCATGCACACGATAAACGACATACTCGCCCATATGTCCGCCGCCGCGCCGAGCGGAGCACGGTCAAAATAAATGAGTAAAAGCATCCCCGGACTCCACATGGAATCCGGGGATGAATCTGTTATGCGGCTATTGCACTCAGTAGATTACGCCCTGCGCACCTTGGCGCCTTTGGGGGTATCCTCCAGCACGAAGCCGCGCGCGGTTATCTCGTCGCGCAGACGGTCGGACTCGGCCCAGTTCTTTTCGGCGCGCGCCTGCTTGCGCTGCTCGACAAGCGCCTTTATGTCGTCCGGGATTGCGTCGTTCTCGCGCGACAGTATGCCCAGCACGTCGGTCATTTCCTTCAGCGTGGACAGCGTGGACTTAATCGCCGCGCGCGCGGTGTCGGCGGTTATGGCGAGGTTGCCTTCCTTGACCAGCTCGAATATCGCGCCGATGGCGTCGGCAGTGTTCAGGTCGTCGTCCATTGCCTCGTCGAACTTAGCTACCGCTTCCCTGCCCTTGGCGATGAGCGCCTGCTCGGCCTCGTTCAGCTCGCGCTCGGGCGCGTGATCGAGCAGGAACGTCCAATTGTCGCGCGCGGTATACAGGCGGTCAAGCGCGGCCTTGGACTGCTCTATCATCTCCTTGGAGAAGTTCACGGGGCTGCGGTAGTGCGCCGAAATCATGAACATGCGCACGGCTTCCAGGTCGAACTCCTTGGATATATCGCGCACGGTAAAGAAGTTGCCCAGCGACTTGGACATCTTCTGATTGTCCACGTTGATGTGGCCGTTGTGCATCCAGTAATGGACGAACGGCTTGCCGGTCGCGCCCTCGGACTGCGCGATTTCGTTTTCGTGGTGCGGGAACAGCAGATCCTTGCCGCCGCAGTGTATGTCGATCGTCTCGCCCAGATACTTCATGCTCATCGCGGAGCACTCGATATGCCAGCCCGGACGCCCCATGCCCCACGGGCTGGGCCAGGCGGGTTCGCCGGGCTTCTGCGCCTTCCACAGGGCGAAGTCCATCGGATGTCGCTTGGCGTCGTCAACGTCTATGCGCGCGCCGGCTTCCAGATCTTCGAGGTTCTGGCCTGACAGCTTGCCGTAGCCCGGAAACGCTTCGGTATCGAAGTACACGTCTCCGTTTACGTTATAGGCCAGGCCGTTCTTCTCAAGGCGCTTAATCAACCCGATTATATCGCCGATATGGCGCGTAGCGCGCGGATGTACGGTAGCGCGATGTATGCCCAGCGCGTCCGCGTCCTTGAAGTACTCGGCGATGAAGCGGTCGCCCAGTTCCTCGACGGTGGTGCCCTCTTCATTGGCGCGCTTAATCATCTTGTCGTCTATGTCGGTGAAGTTCTGCACGAACTTCACTTCATATCCGCGATATTCGAGATAACGGCGCAGCAGGTCGAACATTATGAACGGGCGCGCATTGCCGATGTGAAAGTAGTTGTATACCGTCGGGCCGCAGGAATATATCCTGACCTTGCCCGGCTCTATCGGCACGAATTCTTCCTTGCGCCGCGTCTGTGAATTATAGATTTTCATTTGAGCTTATCCTCCATATCTTTTTTAAGCACCTTTACAGGGCAGGTCGCGTCCTCACCCTTGCAGTTTGCGCACGAACTTTTCTGTATCATGCGCGCGATGCACTTGTCGGCCTTGTCCAGCTCGCTTCTGAGCGATTGCAATTGCTCCATTACCGGATCGGGCAGATGTACCTGATCCATGTCGCTGGGCTTGCGCTCGGAGCGCGATACCACCACGCGGCCGGGATTGCCCACGACGGTGGCTCCGGGCGGCACGTCCTTTAATACTATCGAGCCCGCGCCGATCTTTGCGCCGTCGCCGATGTTTAGCGAGCCGAGCACCTTTGCGCCCGAGCCGACCATTACGCAGTTGCCCAGCGTGGGATGGCGCTTGCCGGTTTCCTTGCCGGTGCCGCCCAGCGTCACGTCCTGATACAGCGTCACATCGTCGCCGATTTCGGCAGTTTCACCGATGACCACGCCCATGCCGTGGTCGATGAACAGCCGCGCGCCGATCTTTGCACCCGGGTGAATTTCAATACCGGTCTTTTTGCGCGTGCGCTGGCTTACAATGCGCGCAAGCAGTTTCATATCGTGCTCCCACAGCCAGTGGGCGCGCCTGTGCCGCCGTATCGCGCGAAATCCGGGGTAGCACAGCATGACCTCCAGCGCCGAACGCGCCGCGGGATCGCGCGTGAGCACTGCGTCTATGTCGCTTTTCAGCTGTGCAAACATGCCATTCCTCCTTACACATCCGCCTACGCCGCCGCGCAAAGGCCGCAAAAAAGCGGGCTGCGACCTCGTTACAGAGGCGGCAGTCCGCGGTTCCACTCTGATTCGGACTAATTCGTCCATCTCACAAGGCGCGTTAAAGCATATGCCCAAACGGCCTTACACATATAACGGTGTTCACCGGCCATGCCTAAACATTCAGCATGACAGCTCCCGGGCGCACTTCATCGCGCTCTCGCTTGCGGCGGTTTGCAGCCGGTGACTGCCGCTCTCTGATAAGTCCAATGCGCGCTTACTTTCCCGTTCCTCGCTTTTCGTATATATTATATGCGCGCGGGCGGCGTTTGTCAACCGGATGCACTTCTTTTAACCCTTTATTGCGCCCAGCATAACGCCCTTGATAAAGTAGCGCTGCAGCAGCGGGTAAAGGCACAGTATCGGCGCGGACGCGATTACAATCAGCGCGTACTTCATTGTTTCGTTTATCAGCAGCATCGCCGTGTCTCCGCTGCCGCCGCCCTGCTCGGCGTAGTCGGCCGCGGTTACGAACGTGCGGATTACCAGCTGCAGCGGATAATACGCCTTATCGCGCAGGTACAATAGCGCGTCGAAGTATGCGTTCCAGTGCGCCACGCCATAGTACAGCACCATTACAGCCACTATGGGCGCGGACAGCGGTGTGACTATCTTCAGATACGTGCACATGTCGCTTGCGCCGTCCACATCGGCGGCCTCGATAAGCTCGCGCGGTATGCTGGTCATGTAGTAGTTTTTGACTATGAACATGTTCCACGCGCTCATCGCGCCGGGCAGTATCACCGCCCACACTGTGTCCATAAGGCCAAGGCTCTTGACGACAAGGAACGTAGGCACCATGCCGCCCGAAAACAGCATAGTGAACGCGATCATGGAATTGACAATCTTCTTGCCCGCAAGGTCGGGGCGCGACAGCGGGTATGCGGTCATAAGCGTAATTACGACGTTCACCGCAGTGCCCAGCAGCGTGTAAAGTATGGTGTTACGATAGCCGCTCATTATCATTTCGTTGCGGAACACGCGCTCATACGCGGCCAGTGTCGGGCTTTGCGGTAAGAGCACGATCTTGCTCTGCACGACCGAAAGCGGATCGCTGAACGAACACGCAATGACGTACAAAAGCGGATACAGCATACTTATCGATATTATCCAAAGTATGCCCGCGTTCACGCAGCCGAATATGCGGTCGCCGCGGCTCATGCGCGCATGTCGGCGGTCGCGCTCCTCACGCCTTTCCATATTCGTTACCATAGGCTCACCTCCGATACGCGGCGACTGATTGCGTTAACGGTCACGATCAGGGCAAGATTTATGACCGAGTTGAACAGATCGACCGCAGTTGAGAAGCTGTAATTGCCCTCGCCCAGGCCCTGATTATACACATATGTGGACAGCACCTGACTGGTTTCGCGGTTGAGTTCGTTCTGCATCGCGAACGCCTTTTCAAAGCCTACCGACATGACCTTGCCCATGTCCAGTATGAACAGCGTCATCGCCGTTGGTATTAGCATTGGCAGGGTTATATACCACATGCATTGCAGCCGCCCCGCGCCGTCCAACCGCGCGGCCTCATACTGCTGCTCGTCTATGCCCGAGAGCGTGGCCATATACAGAATCGAGCCCCAGCCCACGCCCGACCACACGCCTGACCATGCGTACATGGAGCGGAACGTGGCGCTGCTGGTCATAAAATCCACGCTGTCAAAGCCCAGCGCAAGCAACACTGTGTTTACTATGCCGCCGGTCTTTATCAGTGCCGAGGGCGACGCGAACATCTGCTGCATCATGGCGACGAGCACTATCGTGGATATGAAGTGCGGCGCGTAGGTGACCATCTGCGTCACCTTGCGCAAGCGATTAGAGATGCAGTAGTTCAGCAGCAGCGCCAGAATGATGGGCGCCGGGAACTCGATGAGAACCGAGAAGAAGTTTAGCCGCAGCGTGTTGAAGATGGTGCGGGACGCGGTGGGATTTTTGAAAAACTCCACAAAGTTTTGCAGCCCCACAAATTCGCTGCCGAAGAAGCCCTTGCCCGGGCTGAAATCCTGAAAGGCGATGACCACGCCGAACATGGGCAGGTATTTGAAGATCACATAGAACAGAACCACGGGAATCGCGATCCAGTACAGGGG
>USEE01000044.1 GCA_900553645.1 uncultured Eubacteriales bacterium | reverse complement strand
TCCTTATAGTTCACGCCCACCAGATTCGCCTTGTCACCCAGACGGCTGAGCACAATCGCGACGTTTACCGCCTTGCCCGCCGCGTCGGTAATCGCGCTTTGCACGCGGTTAAGCCCGCCGTAGGTGAAGCCGTCCAGCTCAATCGTCTTATCAAGTGCCGGATTCATACATACGCAACTTATCATAAAAGCACCTCGTTTAGCCGGTTGCACCGGCGCGTTTTGTATTTTCAGTCGTGATGAAGTTTTGAAAGTCGTTCAAACCATGTTTTGCGAAAAGCGCCTTTCGGCAGAGAAGTCGGCAAGTTCTGCGCTGTTCAGACAGACAGCGTACCTACGTGTCTTGCCTCATCAATCGACCTATCGAAATGCGCGCCTGTACAGCTCCTTGTTGCCGATTATCGCCGCCGCATATGCCTTTACAGCATACATTCCGACTTTCGACCGATATTCAATATATTTGCGTTTCATGCAAAAACAGGGCCGTTCAGTGAACGGCCCCGCATGGGTTTATACTTACTTTCTGTTTTGCGCCTTGCGCAGGAACGCCGGTACGTCGGAGTTATATCCGCGGCGGTTATCGCTTTCGCGGCGATAGCCCGAATCGCTGTCGGTGTCGCGGAACACGGGCGACGAATCGCCGTAGCGCGAGGAACTGGTGGAGCGGTAATCGCGGTCGCGATCGCTGCGCTCATAATCGTCGCTCTCGCGGGTGTAATCCGGCCTTACGTCGCGCTGATACGTATCGCGGTCGTCGCGCTGCGGCTGATAGGTTTCAGTCTTGGGCGGACGCGCGGGCGTGCGCACGAAGGTGGGTATCTTGGGCTCCTCATCGGCCGGGCGGGCGGGTTCGCCGCGCAGCTGCTTGAGTATCTCGGCCTGCTCGGGGCTGGGCTCCTCAACGGGTGCCGCGGGCTTTTCCTCAGCGGCAGGCGCTTCCTCGACCTGCGGCTTGGTGCCCTCGTCCAGCGGCTTTTCAAAGCCGGTTGCGATTACGGTTATGCGAACCTCATCCTCAAGGGACTCGTCCACGCCCGCGCCGAATATGATGTTGGCCTCGGGATCGGACGCCTCGGTGATGTGGGTTACGGCCTCGTTTATGTCGATTATGCTCATATCCGCGCCGCCGGTTATGTTAATCAGTATGGCGCGCGCGCCGTCGATCGAAGTCTCCAGCAGCGGAGACGCAACGGCCTGCTTGGCGGCCTGAATCAGACGGTCCTCGCCATGGCCCACGCCGATACCCATATGGGCCAGACCGCGGGACTCCATAACCGTGCGCACGTCGGCGAAGTCCAAGTTGATCAGCGACGGCACCGCAATCAGGTCGGATATGCCTGCAATACCCTGACGCAGTATGTCGTCGGCGATGCGGAACGCGTCCAGCATCGAGGTAGCCTTGCTGACCACGGTCAGCAGCTTGTCGTTAGGCACAACAACCAGCGTATCGACGCAGGTCTTGAGCTGGGTAATGCCCTGCTCGGCGTTGAGCATACGGCGCTTGCCTTCAAAGCCAAACGGCTTGGACACAACGCCGATGGTCAGTATGCCCATCGAGCGCGCCAGACCCGCGATTACGGGAGCCGCGCCGGTGCCGGTGCCGCCGCCCATGCCGCAGGTTACGAACAAAAGATCCGCGCCCTCGATAACCTTCTTAATTTCCTCCTGGCTTTCCTCGGCGGACTTTTTGCCGATTTCGGGCTTGGAACCCGCGCCCAGGCCTTTGGTAAGCTTTTCGCCGATCTGTATCTTGGTTTCGGCGTTGCTGCGCATCAGCGCCTGCTTGTCGGTATTTACCGCGACAAACTTTACGCCGCGCAGTCCGGAATCTATCATGCGGTTGACCGCGTTGTTACCCGCGCCGCCTACGCCCACGACTATAATTGAAGCGTAGTTGTTGATGTCGTTGTCAAGCTCCATCACAATTAATCCCCCTCGTCTTTCTCCCTCAGTTCGCGAGCCGCTGCGCGACCCTGCGCGCGATGCCCGCGTGCGGGTAAGCCGGCCGCCGTCATTGCCGTTTGAATATACCGCCTATCTTATGACCTATCCCATATACGACGTCCAGAACCTTATCCATCGGCCCGGTGCCGGTGTCGCCGTTCTGCATGTCGATCTTGTCAAACACCATATCGATAAGGCCCAGTGCGGACGCATACGGCGGGCTGTTCAGCTTGCCGGCGCGCGCCGAGGGCACCTTTATCTGGCGGTTGAGCGCGCGGGCTACGTACTCGCGGCCGCCGCGCATCATCGATATTCCGCCGCCGGTCAGATACAGCGGCGCGTTTGCGTCGGGCTTTATGGGAGTGTCCTCCAGCGCCGAGCGTATCATATCGCTAAGCTCGTCCACGCGCGCGGTGATTATCTCGGTCGTAAACGGCCTTTCGAAGCGCTGTGCCCCCGCGCCCTCGCCCAGCTCGATGTCGCCCGAGCCGTCGAATGCGAACGCGCGCTTTACGCCCTCAGCCGTGGCAAACGGAATTTCCAGTCCGTAAGCCAGATCGGCCGCAATATGCCCGCCGCCCACCGGCAGCACCTGATAATCCACCATCGCGTCGCCCTGCATCACCATAAGCTCGGTGTGCAGATAGCCCACGTCCACCATCGCGACGGTCTTGTCGCGCTCCTCGGGGGGCATGAGCAGAACCGCCTCGCCCATCGCGGACGGCATGAAGCCGCTGACCTTTATGCCCATGTCGCGCAGTCTCAGCTCGATATCGTCCATAAAGTCCAGCGACGCGGTAATCACAGACACCTTGGCCGAAAGCGTGCGGCCGCGCATACCCACCGGCGTCATTGTGGGTTCGCCGTCATCCACCTGATAATACGCAGGGGAATAGGAAAGCACGCTGCCCTGATTTGCATTAAGCTGAGCCACTACTTTCTTCAGTATATCGCTCGCGTCTTGCAGCGTTACGCGGCCCTCGGGGCCGGTGGTTAGCTGAGACTGACGTATATGCACGCGCATACATTCGCCCGGCACGCCCACGTACAGTTCGGTAACGGGTTTGTGCGCCTCGCCCTCCAGCTGAGCTATCGCGGATTTAATCGCGTCGCTTAGTTTGTCGGGGGTATTCCACTTGCCGTCCTCCGAAAATCCATCGTATGCTGCCGTACCGGAACCCAGTATGCTGCAGCGGTGATAATCGCCGCTTTCAGCCATAATGGTCACTATTTTTGATGTACCGAAGTCGATGGCGGCTGCCATTGTCTTCATAACAATTCATCGCCTGCCTTGCAATGGGGATAAACTCCGAGTCCTACCCCATATTATATATCATTATACCGTATAGGTCGTTGGTTGAAAAGGGGGTTATTGTGATTTCATGTTGATTTTTTGGGTCAACCCGAGTCTTTTCGTAATATACTATACAGCCTATTTGTGTCGGCCATATGGCAATGGGTGTTAAACCTATTTATTGTCATTTTATGCCGCTTGGGTCGGCTGAGGAGTCGCGTCGAACGGCACGAACGTGGCCGTAGGCAGCATCTGACCCGGCAGGGCTGTGGCCTCGGGCGTGGCGCTGGGCGGTATGTAGTCGGCCGACGTTACGCCGGTTACGTCCACGGTGCCGCTGGATCTGCCTTCGCTTAAAAGCTGGCGCTGCATGGGCGTTATCCACGCGAGCTTGCTTTCTATGTTAGTTATATCGCCCAGCCTGAATACCAGCCCGCCGCGCATGACGCAGTACAGGTTTTGCTCGTTCGCGACGTTTATCTCGCTTATATCGCCGCTTATCCCGGCCGATTCGACCGCGCTGAGCAGTGTCTTTAACATATCGCCGCGCGTCGCGTCCACGTTGAGCGGCATACCCACGGGCGTGCGCTGTATCGGCGCGCCGGTGACTATCATCACGCCCGCGTCGCTCAGCGCGCCCACACATTCCAGCACGCTCAGTTCGCTGTCCACGATATATGTAAAGCCCAGATGCTCGAACGCCGCCACGCCCACGCGCTTTTTCAGGTTCAGTATCACCGTGTCCGGCCTTTGAACCTCGACCGAGCACAGCTTTATGTAGCCGTCCTCGCGCAGGTTGATCGCGAGCTGGCGCTCGTCTATATCGAACACGCTCTGCCCCAGCCTTATGCCCGAAAGCGCGCGTGCAGTGTTCGCCGTTTCATCATCCACGCCCTCGACCACGATGTTTTTTACAACCATAACCTTGCGGAAAACCACGCCCGAAACCGCGCCCAGAATCAGCGCGACAAGCGCTATCGCAACCAGCATCCGCATTCGCTTTTGTCCATAGCCGCCCATCGCACGCCCTCCATATTCCGTCGTTCACTGCGGTACATTTACCCGCTCAATATCCGCGCCCAGCCTGGCAAACATATCCTCTATACGCTCATAGCCCCGATCTATTACCTGAATATTGTCAATCGCGGTCGCGCCCTCCGCGCCCAGTCCCGCGATTACCAGCGCCGCGCCGCCGCGCAGGTCGCGCGCGCTTACGTTCGCGCCATGCAGCCGCCCGCCGCGCACAACCGCCGTGCGGTCGTTTATCCATATGTCCGCGCCCATGCGCGTAAACTGCGCCGCGTGCGCAAAGCGCGATTCAAACACGTTTTCCACAATCATGGACGTGCCGCGCGCCGTACATGCCAGCGCCATGAACTGTGCCTGCATATCGGTCGGGAAGCCCGGATACGGCTGAGTATATGCGCGCAGCGCGCCCACACGGTGCGTGCGTATGCGCATTTCGCTTTCACTCACGCTTATCTCGCTGCCCGACATGCGCAGTTTGTCGATCACGTCGGTCAGGTCTCCCGCGCGCACGTTGGTTATATGCACGTCGCCGCGCGTTATCGCCGCCGCGCACAGTATCGTGCCCGCGACTATGCGGTCGGGCATGGGCGTAAATTCGCAGCCGTGCAGCCGGTCAACGCCCTCGACAGTCACCGTGTGGCCGCCCGCGCCGCTTATCCGGCCGCCCATCGCGTTTATGAAGCGCGCCAGATCGACTATCTCGGGTTCGCGCGCGGCATTGATTATGCGCGTCGTGCCCTTCAGCGTCACCGCCGCCATCATCACGTTTTCGGTCGCGCCCACGCTGGGAAAGTCAAGGTGGATGTCGCCGCAGCGCATATCCGCGCCGTCGCAGTATATCATGCCCTGCTCCTCGCGTATGCGCGCGCCCAATGCCTGAAGACCTTTCAGGTGCAGGTCGATGGGTCTAAGCCCTATCTCGCACCCGCCCGGATACGTGACCGTAGCCTTGCCAAAGCGCGTGAGTATCGAGCCCATCATGAATATCGACGAGCGCAATTGCTTGGACAGATGTTCAGGCATACTGAAGCAGTCCGCATTCGCCGCGTCGATTTCCACACACGCGCCGTCGCGCTCGGATTTCACGCCCAGCCGGCGCAGAATTTCGAGCATGTTTTCCACGTCCAATATGTAAGGGACATCGCAAAGCCTTATCTTTTCGCGGCACATTATGCTGGCCGCCAGCAGCGGCAGCACGGCGTTTTTGGCGCCGCCCACGCGCACGCTGCCCGAAAGCGGACGCCCGCCGACTATACGGATTTCTTCCATGATATGCGCACCTCCATGGCAATATGGCCCTCTGCCTGTAACATATGCCATGCGGTCAGCACGTGTGAAAGCAAATTCCCATGCGCTCATCATCTGGGCGAATAGCGCGATATATTGAGCAGTATCCCCACCGCGCCCATGAATATCGATATTGACGTGCCACCCGCGCTGAAAAACGGCAGCGGCAGTCCGGTCGTAGGCATAAGCCCGATCACGACCGCCACATTCATGAACGCCTGAATGCCTATCATGAGAGTTATGCCGCATGCGAGCAGCGAACCGAATCTGTCCGGGCAGTTAATCGCCACGCGCAGTCCGAAAAACACGAATGCCAGGAACAGCATCAGCACCGCCACGCATCCGAACAGCCCCATGTCCTCGCCCACCACGGCGAATATGAAGTCGCTCTCGGGGTAAGGCAGAAAGCCGTACTTCTGTCTTCCCTTGCCCAGCCCCATGCCGAACAGCCCGCCAGAGCCGAACGCCAGCAGCGATTGACTTAGCTGATAGCCCTCGTCGCTGAGCTTGGCAAACGGGTCGCGGAAGGACAGCAGCCGCTCGCGCCGGTACGGCTCCGACCACGCATAGTATGCGGCCAGCACCGCGCCCACTGCGCCCATCAGCCCCAGATGCCGCCACTTCGCGCCCGCGGCCAGCACCATCACTATCGATACGATTATGATTGAGCCTGCCGTGGAAAGGTTGGGCTGCAAAAGAATCATCAGGAACGCTGCGCCCGGCACTATCATCAGCGGGCATATGCCCGTGAATAGCCTTTCAACGCGCCTGCCGATATTGGTAAGCGCCGTCGCCATAAACAGTATCACCGAAAACTTTGCGATTTCGGAGGGCTGTATGCTGAGCGGACCGATGTACAGCCAGCGCCGCGAGCCGTTGACCAGTTTGCCTATGCCTGGTATCGCAACCAGTGCAAGCAGTACGAAGCTGATCACAAGCATACCGCCGACTATGTACGGATTTTTCAGCCTCCAGTATGGGAAGTTGGCAAAGGCGGTCATCGCAATCGCGCCCATGCCCACGCCTATTAACTGTTTCAGCACCGTATCGAACGGACTGCCGTCCTGCTGTGCGCCGTAAAAGCTGGCGGCGAACAGCGTCATAAGCCCCACGGTCAAAAGCAATAGCAGCGTACTAATTATGCACATATCGACGCGGCCCCGTTCCGCGATTGGCGGACGGGGCGCGCCCACATTCATGTTTTTGGAGGCAGATACCATTGCACTCCCCTTTTCGCGGCGCTTTAGCCGCGGCTTATTTTAGGCGGGAGTGCTTTATGCGCGCCGATTATTGCAGCTCGTTTACGATCTGCTTAAACGTATCGCCGCGCTCTTCGAAGCAGCTGAACATATCAAAGCTGGCGCACGCGGGCGAAAGCAGCACATTGCCGCCACGGCGCGTCATGGACTGCGCCGCGATTATCGCCTGCTTAAAGTCGGTTTCCAGCCTGTAATCGGTAAAGCCCGCCGCGTCCAGCGCGGGAGTAATTTCGGGCGTGGTCGCGCCGATGACCACAGCGCCCTCAATATAGGGCGATTCGACCATCGCCTTAGCAAGCGGCGCATAGTCCGAATGCTTGGTGGAGCCGCCCAGTATGATCGTCGTGGGGCGATCCATCGTAGCGATTGCCTTCAGCGTAGAATCGACGTTGGTGCCCTTGGAATCGTTTATGAAGCGCACGCCGTGCACCTCGCGCACGAATTCGATACGGTGCTCTACGCCCTTAAACGTCTTTAGCGTGTGGCGGATTACGTCCACGGGTATCTCGGCGTTAACGGCCATCGCGACCGCCGCCAGCGCGTTTTCCAGATTGTGCGGGCCGGGAATATATACGTCCTCGACCGCGCATATGTCACGCGGGTATTCCACGCCGTATACTATGCGGCCGTCCTTGACATACGCGCCCTCGACGGCTTCCTTGCGGGAGAAGAATACCGGCTGGGCAATCATGTCCTTGGCCATCGCGCGCGTTACGGGATCGTCGTAATTCAGCACGCACACGTCGTCGTGGCGCTGATTTTCAAATATACGCTTCTTCATGCGTATGTATTCTTCCATAGTGCCGTGGCGGGTTAGATGATCCTCGGATATGTTCAGTATGGCGCTTATCGTAGGGCGGAATTTGTCGATTGACTCCAGCTGGAAGCTAGATACCTCGCACACGATAACGTCGTCGGGCGTGGCCTTATCGGCGATTGCCGAGAACGGGAAGCCGATATTGCCCACGGTATAGGTGGTCTTGCCCTGACTTTTGAACATCTCGCTGATCAGGGTGGTGGTGGTGGTCTTGCCGTTGGTGCCGGTTATGCCTACCACGCGGCCGCGCGACAGTCGGTATGCGACCTCGATTTCGCCCTCGACCGGTATGTCAAGTTCCTGCGCGCGCTTTACTGCCGGCGCGGTTATCGGCACGCCGGGGCTTATCACAACGCCGTCGACATGCTCGACAAGTTCAACCGGGTCGTCGCCCAGGCGCCATTCGATATTAAGACCTTTAAGTTCGTCCAGAGCCGAGCCGAGTTCCTTTTCGGTCTTTCTGTCGTTTATAATTACATTAGCGCCGTGACGGCTGAGCAGCGAGGCGACGGCCACGCCGCTGCGGGCCATGCCTATAACAAGTATTTTTTTGCCTATGAACCTCATAAAAATGTCTCTCCCCTCTCCCAGTAGCGGGAGGATTGTCAAATGCACGGCGATAAAGTTTGAAGCAGGCCGGGTCACGCCCTTCCTGCTTCAGCCGTGCGTCACAACGTGAGCATGGCCAGAAGGCACATAACCACGCTGAAAAGCGTATACATCGCCACTATGCGCGGCTCTTTCATGCCGCACAGCTCGAAATGATGATGCAGCGGCGACATCTTGAACAGGCGCTTGCCGCCCGACATGTTGCAGTACATGACCTGCATGATTACCGAAAGGCTGGACACAATCATGGCCGCGCACACGGGTATGAGCAGCAGCTGCAGCCGCGTGACCATCGCCACGCCCACGAACATGCCGCCCAGGAACATGGAGCCGGTGTCGCCCATGATTACCTTGGCCGGATTGGTATT
>USEE01000043.1 GCA_900553645.1 uncultured Eubacteriales bacterium | reverse complement strand
CACGGGATTGGCGGGGCCTTCCTCGGAAAGCTTTTGCCGCAGATCGCGGGGAATGTTGGTCATACCGTCGTAGTCCACGCCGCGCACCAGCCATTGATACAGCTGCTTTGCGCGAAATGCGCTCTGCCCCATGCCTTTCAGCTTTGCCGCCAGTTCTTCGGGCGTAAGGCTCAATATATCTTCCACAGGCGGTTGCCTCCATTCTCTCGCGTTTCTTGCCTGATTATAGTACGTTATCTGCGCTCCATGCGCGCCATGAAGAAGCCGTCCACGTCGTCCCTGCAGCCCAGCAATGTGAGCATGCCATCCTCAATCCCGGCATTAAAACACTCCGGGACGTATGCCTTAACATCGCACAGCTTAAATTCGGGGTGCTTTTTAAGGAATGCATTCACGACGTCCTGATTTTCGGATTTTAGTATCGTGCAGGTCGAGTAAACCAGCGTGCCGCCGCGCCGCACATAGCGTGCGCAGTTATCGAGTATGGCCGCCTGTATTTCAGGCAGTTTTTCCAGCTCGTCCTGAGTTATATTGAGCTTTATGTCGGGCTTGGCCGCGATAACGCCCAGTCCCGAGCACGGCACATCGCACAGCACCGCATCCATAGAGCCTTCCCAGTCGGGTACAAACTTCGCCGCGTCCTGCACGCGCGGCTTTATCGTATCGTGACCCAGCCGCACCGCCGAAGCGCGGATAAGCTCAACGCGGTGGGCGTGCAGATCGCACGCATACACGCGCCCCGAACCCTGCATCATCTCGGCCAATGCCGCCGCCTTGCCGCCCGGCGCGGCGCACGCGTCGAGCACCTGCATACCCGGTTTGGGCGCGATCACCTGCGCGCACATGAGCGAGCTTTCGCCCTGCACGCTGAAAAGTCCCTGCCTGTACAGCGGGTTTCTATCCACAGCGCCCATGCCAAACACGCGGTATGCGCCCGGCACGCGCGAATGTTCCCAGCGAAGTTCGAGCTTGTCAAGGCGCGCTTCGAATTCTGCGGCGCTTATGCGCAGTGTGTTGGGGCGCACGGTTATGAAGCGCTGCGGCTTCCACGCGAGTATACGCTCGGCCTCGTCCGCGCCATACTGCTCGACAAGCCGCCGGCACACAAACTCCGGCATGGAATATTCGATAGACAGGAAGTGTTCGATGCCATCCTCGCGCGCGGGTTGTTTCAGCTCCTCGCGCTTGCGGGCGAGATTGCGCAGTACGCCATTGACCATGCCGGTTGCGCTTTCAAAGCCCAGCGCGCGCGTTATCTTGACCGCCACGTCGCACACCGCGCTCTCTGGGATGCGTTCGAGGTAAAGCATCTGGTAAGCCGATATGCGCAGTACGTCCTGTATTGCCGGTTCGGGTGAACGCGTCATCAGCTGCCCCAGCAGGAAGTCCAGCTTGGCGATATGCTCCAGCGTGCCGTAGAATATCTCGGTCGCAAGTGCCTTGTCCTGTGCGCTAAGACGCTCCTCGGACAGCACCTTGTCCAGCGCCAGCCCCGCGTATGCCTTATCGCGCGTGACCAGTCCCAGCGCCTTATGCGCGGCGCGGCGCGACGGAGTGCCGTCGGTCTGCGGCGCGGCGCTCGTTGTGCGGCGCTTATCGGGACTGAACGCGGGCTTGCCGTCGCGGGCGTGGGAATTGTTCGGCTTGCCATGCGGAGCATGCGCGGACTTGCCTGCCTGACCATCTGTCTTAAACGCAGGCTTACCCCTGCCAAACGGCTTGCCGCCGCCAGACGCCGGCTTATTAGACTTGCCCTTAAACGCGGACTTATCGCTGCCTGCGTTCGGCTTGCCGCCGCGCGCGGGCTTATGCGGCGCGTCGGATGCGCGGCGCGCCTGAGCCACCAGCGCCTTGCGCGCGTTTTCCATCTGCATATCGTCAGTCATGCTTATCCTCCGCACCCAGCACCGTGCCCACGGGCATGGGCTTGCCATTCAGGTAGTCGCGCACGCCCAGCCGCTTTGCGCCGGGCAATTGCAATTCGGTCAGGCTGAGCGCGCCCGTGCCGCACCTGACTATCAGACCCGCACGCTTGTCGGATGTGACGACTTGTCCGCACGCCGCGCTTTCTGCCTCAGCCGGGCAAACGACCGGCTCGGCGCGCCACAGCTTGAGCACGCCGCCGCCATACGGCGTATACGCGCCCGGCCACGGATTCACGCCGCGCACGAGCGCGGATATTTCTTCCGCAGACTTTGACCAGTCGATCAAGCCGTCCTCTTTGGTCAGCATGGGCTGATAAGTGGCTTCATCCTCGTTTTGAGGTATGCGCTCCAGCGTGCCTGCCGTGAGATGCGATAGCGTATCAATGAGCACTTCCGCGCCCACGTCGGCGAGGCGCAAGGTGAGTTCGCCCGCGGTTTCGCCGGACAGTATTGCCACCTCGCGGCGAAGCAGCATATCGCCGGTGTCCACGCCGCGATCTGTGAACATCGTCGTTACGCCGGTTACAGTCTCGCCCGCCATTATGCAGCGGTTTATCGGCGCGCTGCCGCGATATTTTGGCAACAGCGACGCATGTACGTTGACCGTGCCCATAGGCGGTATTGCGAGCACCTTATTACTGAGTATCTGGCCATAGGCCGCGGTCACGAACAGGTCGGGCTTCAGCGCGCGCAGTGCGTCCAGCCCCTCCTGCCTGCGAATGCGCTCGAACTGAAGCACGTTAAGCCCCAGCTCCAGCGCCGCCGCCTTGACCTCGCACGGTGCGAGCTTGCCCGAGCGGCCGCGCGGGCGGTCGGGCTGGCACACCACGCCCACGACTTCATAACCCGCCCTGACCAGCGCCTTCAGGCTGGGCACCGCGAACTCGGGCGTGCCCATGAAAACAATGCGCAAACTCATCATTCTTCCTCGTCGTCGAATATTTCTTCGATCATCTTGTCAAGGTACAGTATGCCGTCCAGATGGTCGATCTCGTGGCAGAACGCGCGCGCCAACAGGCCGGTGCCGGTATACTCGCATTCCTCGCCCTTGCGGTTGATTGCGCGCACAGTCACCTTTTCAGGGCGCGCGACCTTGCCGCGGCGGCCGGGCACGGACAGGCAGCCCTCCGCGTCCACGACTTCGCCGGAGGTCGAGATAATCTCGGGGTTGATAAGCTCGTATACGTTGCCGTCGCCCACATCGATTACGACCACGCGGCGCAGTATGCCCACCTGCGGCGCGGCCAGACCCACGCCGTCGTTGGCGTACATAGTCTGACGCATGTCGTCGATCAGCGTCAGTATGCGCTTATCCACCTGCTTTACGGGGCGTGATATTTTTCTGAGGGTTTCGTCGCCCTCTTTTACAATTCTACGTATAGCCATTTTGGTTTCCTCCAGTCGTTACAGTATGCTCGCGGGGCTGATCTCCAGCACCACATTTACATCGCTTTTGTCCTGCGCGCGCTCACTTTCCAGCCGCGCCATAAAGTCCAGCACGCCGTCCGACGGGCCGCGTGCGTACAGCTTTACAAACACCTGCCACCGTGAAAGTCCGCGTATCAGCTTCAGCGGCGCTTCCATCGCGCGCATCTGCACGATCTGTTGCTTCATGCGCGCGTCGCCATCCAGAAATGCCTGAAACTGCTTTTCCAGTTCGACCGCGGTACTTTCCACGCGCGCCTTATCGCGTCCTTCGATAAGCAGCCTCGCAATTATCGTAAACGGCGGATAGAGGCCCTGCCTGCGCCGACCGGCCTCCTGAGTGAAGAACGCGCGGTAGTCCTGCGCCGCCGCGAGCTTTATCGCATAGTGATCCGGCTCGTAGCTTTGCACGATGACGCGGCCGGGCTTATCGGCGCGGCCCGCGCGCCCCGCCGCCTGGGTTATCAATTGGAACGTGCGCTCGAACGCCCTATAATCGGGCAGGTTGAGCGACGTATCAGCCGCGATTACGCCCACAAGCGTAACGCGCGGGAAGTCCAGCCCCTTGGCGACCATCTGGGTGCCGATAAGCGCCTGCTTATCGCCCGTGCCGAACTCGTGCAGCAGGCGCGCGTGCGCGTCCTTGCCCGACGTGGTGTCCGCGTCCATGCGCACGACTCCCGCCTCCGGAAAGAGCGCGTTCAGCTCCTCCTCCACCTTCTGTGTGCCCACGCCGAAATACTTTATGTAAGGCGAGCCGCAGCTTGGGCAGATAGTATGCGGCCTGCGCTCCGCGCCGCAGTAGTGACAGCGCAGCATGTTGTCATACTGATGGTAGGTCATAGTCACGTCGCAGTTATCGCACTTTTCGACATAGCCGCAGTTTCGGCAGCTCACGAACGTGGAATAGCCGCGCCGGTTTAGGAACAATATCGCCTGTTCGCCCGCGCGGAAGGTTTCGTCCAGAGCCTGTTTAAGCTCGCCCGAAAATATCGAGCGGTTGCCGCGCAGAAGCTCCTTGCGCATATCTATTATTTTGACTTCAGGCAGTGCGCGCCGGTTCACGCGCTCGGCCATCTCGATAAGCGTGAGCTTGTTTTCCGGCCTTACGCCCGCAAGCGTGCGCATGTACGTCGAAACCGACGGCGTAGCGCTGCCCAGCAGCAGCAATGCGCGGTTGATTGCACAGCGCTCCTGCGCGATTTCGCGCGCGTCGTATGACGGATAGTTGTCGGCGAGGTAGCTGCTTTCGTGCTCCTCGTCTATGATTATCGCGCCTAAATTTTCTACCGGTGCGAATACAGCCGAGCGCGCGCCGATTACCACGCGCGCTTCGCCGCGGCGTATGCGCCTCCATTCATCGAAGCGTTCGCCCGCGCTCAGGCGTGAATGCAGCAGCGCGCACAGATCGCCAAAGCGCGCGGTGAACTGCTCGGCCATCTGCGGCGTGAGCGAAATCTCGGGCACAAGCAGTATCGCCGTGCGGCCGCGTGAGAGCAATTCTTCTATTATGCGCATATACACTTCGGTCTTGCCGCTGCCGGTCACACCGTGCAGCAGAAAGCGCCCGCCGCCGTCCAGCGCCGCGTACAGCTCGTCAAACGCACGCTGCTGGCAGGGCGTAAGCGGCGGCCTAGTATGCGCGCGGCCGCTGTCGTACACGGCGGGCGCGCGGCGCGCCTCGTCCTCGGCAATCTCGATCACGCCCGCCTCGCTGAGCTTTTTAAGCGCGTCGGACGAACCTTTAGGCAGTTCGGACGTGCGCACACAGCCGCCCATGTCGCGCAGGGTTTCCAGCAGTTCGCGGCGCTTGGGGGCGCGCGCCTGACTTTCGATAACCGTATCGAGTTCAGGGCCGGTGAGCAGCAGCCTTGCCGTGCGGCAAGTCTTTACTTTTATGCGTTCGCCGCGCATCTGCGCCGGTATCATGAGCCGGAGCGCCGAGGACAGCGTGCACTTGCAATGCGCGCGCATGTACATGGCCAGTTCAATCTGCTCGCCAGTCAGCGCCGCGTAGTCCTCCAGCGGGCGAAGCACCCGCTTTACCTTGGATGCGTCCATGCCGGGTTCAGATTTGAGCGCGATTATATAGCCCTCGATCGTGCGCCCGCCGAACGGCGCTTTTACGCGCGTGCCCAGCGAGTATTCGCCGGTTTCGGGCAATTCGTAGGTGAACACGCGATCCAGCGCGGCGCTGTTTATATCGACTATTACATCCGCGTAGATAGGCATTCACCTCCTGAAAATATGCTTTAATTATTCTGCGCGCGAAGTTCGGCCACGCGGTCGAGTATGCCGTCGGCCACCTCGCGCTTGGTCATCATGGGCAGTTCCTTCATGCCCTCGCCGTCTATCAGCGTGACTATATTTGTGTCCACGTCGAAGCCCGCGCCCGCGCGCGTCACGTCGTTGGCCACGATCAGGTCGAGCGACTTGCGTTTAAGCTTGCCCTGAGCGTTTTCGATTACGTTATTGGTTTCTGCGGCGAAGCCCACCAGCGTTTGACCGGGGTGCTTGCGCGCGCCCAGCGCGGCGGCTATGTCGGGGTTAGGCACAAGTTCGATCATGAGCGAATCGCCTGTGCGCTTGATTTTAGTCGGGCTGATTTCGCGCGCGCGATAGTCGGCGGGCGCGGCGGCCTGAATAACCACATCCGCGTCCGCATGGCCGAGAACCGCGTCGTAAAGCTCCTGCGTCGTGCCTATGCGCACGAAGTCCACGCCCTTGGGAGGCTGGATGGCCGTGGGGCCGCTTATCAGCGTGACGTGCGCGCCGCGCGCATGGGCGGCCTCGGCGATGGCATAGCCCATCTTGCCTGAGGAGCGGTTGGTTATATAGCGCACCGGGTCGAGCGGCTCCGCAGTGGGGCCGGCCGTTACAACGACGCTAAGCCCCGCGAAATCCTCGCGAGGCCGGAGCGTGCGCACTATTTCGTCTACGATCTGACTGGGTTCGCTCATGCGGCCCGCGCCGCTGGTCCCGCACGCCAGCATACCCGTGCCGGGCGCGATGAAGCGCATTCCGCGCTCCGAAAGCGTCCGCATATTTTGCTGGGTAGCGGCGTTTTCAAGCATGGCGGTATTCATCGCAGGCGCGATGAGCACCGGCGCGTGTGTCGCCATTACCGTAGTGGACAGCATATCGTCCGCGATACCGCAGGCGAGCTTTCCTATTATATTGGCCGTGGCGGGCGCTATCACGAATACGTCGGCGCGCTGAGCCAGGGCGATATGCTCTATCTCCCAGGTCTGAATGTTTGCAAACGTGTCTACGCTCACCGGGTTATGGCTGAGCGACTGAAACGTTAGCGGGCTGACAAACTCGGTGGCATTCTTAGTCATTATCACGCGCACGTCGGCGTGAAGCTTTTTCAGCCTTGACACCACTTCGCACGTCTTATAAGCCGCGATGCCTCCCGTCACGCCCACAACTACGCACTTTCCAGAAAGCATGTGACTGTCCTCCGATTACTGATTCTGGTTCTGCTCCTGGGCCTCTTCTTCCCGCTCTTCCTGTTCCTTCATCTGCTTCTCGTCTTTTTCGATCAGCTCGTCCATATTGCGGGAATAGCTTACAAGGCCGCGATGGATTTCATCAATGGCGATAACGATGGGCTTGGTCTCCTTGGTATCGATAAGGGGCTGGGAGCCGCCTACCAGAGCGCGGGCGCGCTTTGCAGTCTCGACAACCAGAGTGTAGCGGCAATCTACCTTTTCAAGCATTTCAGCGATCGGCGGTTTGGTCATGGGCATAAGTCAATTCCTCCTATATTCAGCGGCGCAATGGCCGCGGTGCTTGCGATGTTGTTTTTTTAATTGCAGCCCAATACGGGCTGCGCGTATCGGTTTAGTCAGATGTAATTGTCAGTCGTCCATAGCGATCTGCGCCCCGCGCGAAACCTTGCAGCTTTCGGCAGTAAGTATGGCCTCGACCTTGCTTACCGCGCGGTCAACCTCGTCGTTCACGACGCAGTACTGATATTCCTTGGTCATGAACAATTCCAGTTCAGCATTGCGCAGTCTGAGCGATATTGCCTCGGGCGTTTCGGTGGCGCGCTTTATAAGGCGGTTGCGCAGTTCGGTGCGGTTGGGCGGCAGTATGAATATGGTCACCGCGTCGGGATAGGCCTTCATGGCCTGTATAGAGCCCTGCACGTCGATTTCAAGCAGCACATCGTAGCCCTGCTCCAACTGCTCCACCACATAGGCCAGCGGCGTGCCGTACTGGTTGCCGTGCACGTAGGCGTGCTCCAGCATTTCGCCGTGCGCGGCCATCTCGTTAAAGCGTTCCTCGCTTACGTAGAAGTAGTCCACGCCCTCGGTCTCACCATTGCGGCGCGCGCGCGTGGTCATCGATATGGATTCGCGTATCTGAGGATTGCGGGCGCGCAGCTCCGCGCATATGGTGCCCTTGCCCACGCCGGACGGGCCGGATACGATGATAAGCATACCCTTTCTCTGCATACAAACACGCTCCTTACGTATATTACTCCTGTTCGCCGCCCACGTCGCCGATCGGATCGTCGGGCAAGTCGTCGGCGTCGCCCATATCCACATCGGACTGGGCGTCCAGTCTGTGCGCAAGTGTCTCGGGCTGCATCGCGCACAGCACGACATGCTCGGAATCGGTAATCACGACCGCGCGCGTGCGGCGGCCATATGTCGCGTCGATCAGCATCGACCGCTCCTGCGCGTCGCGAATCATGCGCTTTATAGGCGCGGAATCGGGCGCAACCAGCGCCACGACGCGCGCCGCGGACACGTAATTGCCATAACCAATGTTAATCAGCTTATCGCCCACGCTGCCGCCTCCCGGATTATTCGATATTCTGTATCTGTTCGCGAATCTTTTCCAGCTCGGCCTTCGCATCCACCACCATGCCGGTAAGTATCAGATCGCTCGACTTGGAGCCGGTGGTGTTGACCTCACGGTTCATCTCCTGTACAAGGAAGTCCAGCTTGCGGCCCGCAGGTTCGCTTTGCTTCAGCAGGTCGCGCATCTGTGCAATATGGCTGCGCAGGCGCACGGTTTCCTCGTCCACGGCGGCCTTGTCCGCGGCCAGCGCGACTTCCTGTGTAAGCCGCGCCTCGTCCAGCTGCATCTGGCAGATTTCCTCTATGCGCGCGCGCAAACGCTGGCGGTATTCCTCCAGCCATTGCGGGGCGCGCTCGTCTATCGCGTGCGCGGTGCGTTCCAGCGTGTCAAGGCGCGTTTCCACGTCGCCGCGCATGGCCTCGCCCTCGCGGCGGCGCATGGCGCACAGGCTGTCGAGCGCGGTATCGAGTGCGCTCAGCGCAAGTGCGCTTAGCGCCTGCTGATCTTCCTCGGCCTCCTCGACGGTAAGCACGTCCTGCATACTCAGCACGTCGCGCAGGCGCAGGTTGTCGTCCAGCATGTGATCTATGCCGCCCTGCCGGAGCGTAGTCAGGTATTCGCCCAGCAGCGCGCTGTCCAGCGTAACCTTGCGCGCGTGGCGGCTGAGCCGCTTTTTTGCCGCCTCCAGCGCTACCTCGTCGCGGTCGACGCCGATGAGTCTGCCG
>USEE01000042.1 GCA_900553645.1 uncultured Eubacteriales bacterium | reverse complement strand
GTTTGAATATCCCACCTATGGCACCAGCGACTTCCGCAAGCCCGCGCTCGACCTGCGCGATGCGGCGGGAAGCTGTGTGACCGACCTGCGCTATACCGGCCACGAAATCATCCCCGGCAAGCCTGCGCTCAAGGGTATGCCATCGCTCTATTGCGAGACGGACGGCGAGGCCACGACCATGCGCCTTGATATGCAGGACGCAAAATCCGGCCTCAAGGTCGCGCTGTACTACACCGTGTTTGAGAAAACCGGCCTGATAACCCGCCGCGCCGAAATAGCAAACGGCGGCGACACGCCCGTCACGCTCAAAAGCGCGCTGTCCGTCAGCATGGACTTCAAGCACGCGCCGTATGAGATGCTTCAGCTCTCGGGTACGGCATTGCGCGAGCATCACATAGTGCGCCGCAAACTGGAATGCGGCGAGACGTCGATAGACAGCACGCGCGGCATATCCTCGCATCAGCAGAACCCGTTCATCGCGCTGGTTCAGCAGGACACCACCGAGACGCAGGGCGACGCGTACGGCCTGAGTCTTGTTTACAGCGGCAATTTCGTCGCGCGCGTGGAATGCGATATGTACATGAGTGCACGCGTGCAGCTGGGCATAAACCCGTTCATGTTCTCGTGGCTGCTGAATCCGGGCGACACGTTTGAAACGCCCGAGGCCGTGATGTCGTATTCACCGAACGGACTTAACGGCATGTCGCAGAAGTTGCACGACGCGTTCCGCACGCGGCTGTACAGGGGAGTATGGCGCGACCGTGAACGCCCCGTGCTGCTCAACACATGGGAAGCCGCCTACTTCGACTTCACGCACGACAAGATCATGGAGATGGCGCGCAAGGCCGCCAAGGTGGGCGTGGAGCTGCTGGTGCTGGATGACGGTTGGTTCGGCCATCGCGACAACGACCGTTCGTCGCTGGGCGACTGGTACGTGGCGCAGCATAAACTGCCGCACGGCCTTGACGGCCTCGCGCGCGACATAAATGCGCTGGGCATGAAGTTCGGCCTGTGGTTCGAGCCGGAGATGATTTCGCCCGAAAGCGATCTGTACCGCGCGCACCCCGACTGGTGCATACACGTCGAGGATCGCAAGCGTTCCGAATGGCGGCATCAGCTCATGCTGGACTTCAGCCGCCCCGAAGTGCGCGATTACATAGTCGAAAGCGTATGCAGCGTGCTGGAATCGGCCAACATAGAATACGTCAAATGGGATTGCAACCGCCGCATGACCGAGCCGGGCACCTGCTCGCTGCCGCCCGAAAGGCAGGACGAGCTGATGCATAGATACGTGCTGGGCCTGTACGACGTGGTGGAGCGCATCACGTCGCGCTTCCCGAACATACTGTTTGAAAATTGCGCCTCGGGCGGCGCGCGCATGGATCCCGGTATGCTGGCGTACTTCCCGCAGAACTGGGCCAGCGACGACAGCGACGCGGAAGCCCGCCTGAAAATACAGTACGGCACCAGCCTGTGCTACCCGCCGGTAATGACCACCTCGCATGTGTCGATCTGCCCCAACGAACAGCTCAAGCGCACCGAACCGCTCTCGTTCCGCGGCCATGTTGCGTTCCCGTTCAACCTGGGGTACGAATTGAACTTGTGCCGCCTGTCCGAGGAGGAACTTTGCGAGGTTGCGCAGCAGATAGAGCAGTATAAATCCATGCGCGCGCTGGTGCAGCACGGCCGGTTCTACCGCCTGCTCGACCCGTTCAGCGGCCCGTACACCGCGTGGATGACCGTGGCCGAGGACGGCAGCGAGTTCGTGGCATGGTTCTATAAGCCCGAAGCAATGCCTGAGGAGGCCTACATAAACGTGCGCCTTGCGGGACTTGACCCGGACGCGCATTACGAAAATGTGGATAACGGTCAGGTGATAAGCGGCGCGGCGCTGATGAACATGGGACTTATTATCGACTGGACGGTCGGCGATGACTTCTCCCAGATGTGGCACTTTAAGCGCGTATAACGCATAAAAGACCGCGGCTTCCATCTTGTTCAGGTGGAAGCCGCGGTTTTGCTTATATTAATTAGCTGCGCACATGCGATTCACTGTCGGAATCGCCGCCATGCGCGGGGGCGGTCTTGTCCGCCGTAACCTTGTTCAGCACGTATATCAGCAGGAATATGACCAGCATCACTATGAATATGCCGCCCATGCCCTGCGCCATTATGGGCAACGTGGCCAGAAACTTATCAATATTGCTCATTTTTAGCCCTCCCCAAATCAATGTACCAGCGCGATTATCAGTCCGCCCGCGATTACCGATGCGATCTGACCCGCCACGTTAGCGCCCGCCGCGTGCATCAGCAGCCAGTTGCCGTCGTCGGCCTCGCGCCCCAGCTTGTGCACCACGCGCGAAGCCATCGGGAACGCCGATATGCCCGCCGCGCCGATCATGGGATTGATCTTCTCCTTCAGGAACAGGTTGAGCAGCTTGGCAAACAGCACGCCGCCAAACGTATCGAACATGAACGCCACCAGCCCCAGCGCCAGTATCATGAGCGTTTCGGGCTGCAGGAAGTATTCGGCCTGCATACGCACGCCCACGGTAATACCTAAGAACAGCGTAATCAGGTTGGCCAGCACCTTCTGCGCGGTCTCAGACAGCGAGTTAAGCACGCCGCATTCGCGCAGGAGATTACCGAACATCAAAAAGCCGATCAGCGCCACCGACGCGGGCGCGGCCAGCCCCGCGATTGCCGTTACCAGGATCGGGAACAGTATGCGCGTAGTCTTGGATACTGAACTGGGATTGTACTTCATGCGTATCTTGCGCTCGGCCTTGGTGGTAATCAGCTTTATGCAGAAGGGCTGCACGATCGGCACCAGCGCCATGTACGAATACGCCGCAACGACTATCGCGCCCAGATACTTGGTCTTAAAATAGTTCGCAACCACTATCGACGTGGGGCCGTCCGCCGCGCCGATTATCGCAATCGAAGCCGCGTCGTGCAAATCAAATCCCATCAGCGACGCGGCCGACAGCGTGAAAAATATGCCAAACTGCGCCGCCGCGCCGAAAAGCAGCATCTTGGGATTGGAAAGCAGCGGCCCGAAGTCGATCATCGCGCCGATGCCGATGAACAGCAGCAGCGGGAACAGTTCGTTGCTTATACCCGCGTTGTAGAGCGTCTCCAGTACCTCAACCGCGCCCGAATTGGGCAGGTTGACCAGTATCGCGCCAAAGCCCATAGGCAAAAGCAGCGAGGGTTCCATCTCTTTTTTTATAGCCAGGAATATCAGCACGCCGCCGATAATCCACATAACGACCATCTGCCATGTGAGCGCCGAAAAGTTTTCAAGGAATGTCAGCATTATAAGCTCCTCCAGTACAGTAAATTAGTGTCAGTCTGAGGAAAATGCTGTTTCGGGCGGCGCGAGCCGCGGCGGGTATATGAAGAATATGAACCGCTGCCGGCGCACGCGCGGCCTGAATGCGCGTATGTATTGGAGTATCCGCATCAGCGGCGCGCAGTATGCGGCTGCCCACAGTGCGCGCACGGTGCGGCGAATCACGCTGATCAGTGCTGCATGTATCCGCGCGGCCGAGGGACAGTTAAGGTCGATTGGCGGGTCATCGTCCGGCACGCCGGGCGCGGATATGCATTCGATAATCGTCGGCATGGCAGCGCAGTTCCAGCCTGGTATACTGCCGTCGTCGTAGCACGCAAACGCCAGCACGTCCAGCAATACACACAGCGCATACGCAATCAGCCGCACGTAAATCCCTCCACCTTAAATTATGGCTTCATGATATTATAAATGGATAGCGCTGTCAAGCGGAGATTTTCTTACATTCGCGCTGTTTACTAAAATAATATGCAATTATATGGCGGTGTGCGATAAGCCAGATGCCCTGCGCCTTCGTATAAATAAGCGCAGGGCATAAAGTTGAACATTTTAAGGTGAGTCATTAATAGCGGCCTGTAATGCGG
This sequence comes from uncultured Eubacteriales bacterium, assembly GCA_900553645.1. The sequence continues at coordinate 4,976 of USEE01000042.1, read as the reverse complement.
CGCTCCATAAAGCGTATTTGGTCATTGCAGATAGCGTATGAACCGCTCATAGGTATCGGCATACCGATTTTTGCTTAGCGGTATAATCTCGCCGTTGTCCATTTCGACCTCGTACCGCCGTATGTAGCGTATGTGCCGGTACGCCGCCAGATAGGAGCGATGTATGCGCTCGAACCAGCGCTCGTCCATCTGCTGTACGAACGATTCAAACCTGACCGGCACAAATTCCGTGCCCGAGGTCAGTACAATCTTGCAGCCGCGGTTCTGCGCCTCGGCGTATACTATGTCGCTCAGCCATACCCGGCGCACGCCGCTTTGCGTGGCCAGCACGATCGTCTGACGGCGCTCCATGCGGTCGAGCGCGGCCCGAAGCGCTTCCTGAAGCGGCTCAGGCCTGAGCGGCTTTTCCAGATACCGCACTGCGTCCACCTCATAGCCCTTCAGCGCCATATACCTGTCGTTGGAAATGAATATGACCTCCGCCTGCTGCTGCATATCGCGCAGCCGGTGCGCCAATTGAATGCCGTTCATACCGCTCATCACTACGTCCAGCAGGAAAAACTGATAAGTCCTGCTGCCGTCGAGCGCGCACAACAGCGCATCAGCGCTGGAAAACGTCTCGGCGGTATAGGGAATGCGGCTGCTTTGAAGCACGGCTTTCAGCATGGTCAGTATGCTGTTTTGATCGGCATGAGAATCGTCACATATCGCGATTTTGATCGGTTCGGTGGATGTGCTCATATTGCGCCCACTTCCTTCGCAGATTACGTACAGTAAATATAGTATACCATAAGTTTATGATAAAACGCTCGCGTACCTGCATGAAAAGCCGGCTTTTTGCATGAGATGGAAAAGCAACTTGACAAACAGGTGATAAAATGATTATATTAATATGAAACAAACTGTAAATGACATGACGAGGTGAATACAATGAAAAATACGCTTGTCAGAATCGGCGGCATTTTGATGGCAGCGGTAATGCTGGTCGTATTCGGATGGGCATTGGTATTTGTGTGTCAGTCGCCCGGTCAGTCGCAAAAGAGTCTTTTATTGGAATCCAGCGACGGCAGACCGTGGGACGGTGATAAAAAAGGGTGGACGTTTTATGTAATCGACGGCACGGTCGAGCGCACGCTGGACGTAACGGATGTAGGCGCCTGCGCCGACCTTAGTTATGACGGCCAGACATTGCGCGCGCGCCGCGTAATGAGCGAATCAATCGTGCAGCCATCGCTGCGCATATCCGTGGCAAACGACAATATAGCCGTGCTCATGAACGGCGAGATACTTTACAGCGATTGGCCCGATCTTACGTATGAACAGCTTATGACCGAAAACCAGCTTTCGCCGCCTGCGTCGGACCGATACGAGACGATAAACGTGGCTCTGCCATGGGACTACCTGAATGGCGAACTTATCGTGGTGCAGTCGACACCGCCCATCCCCGAGATACCGGGCAGGCTGGACGCGACGTTTTGCACCATAACGCTTGAAAGCGTGAACGCATATGAGTCCGGACTGATCGCCAGCGGCTTTGCGTGGGCGCTGCCTAATTTCGCGCTGTACCTGCTGGGCGCGGCGTTTCTGGCATTCTTTATCATGTCCATCTTCCGCGGCCAGACCAATTGGGAAACGCTGCTTCTGTCGCTTTGCAGCCTGCTTATGATGGCGCGCGGACTGGTGGACTCTGATCTGTCGTGGTATTTTCAGTGGAGCGGGACGCTGTTCGACTTTTTCTCCACGCGCATGTTTTCGATCGTGTCGCTGATGCTGTTTCTTGCGTTTCAGGCGCCGCGCGGTCGTGCGATCGGATACGACTTGTGCATTCTGGTCGCGGCGGACGTCGTGCTTTCAATGCTGGGCGTACTGCCCGCGGGCGGATTCCTTGCAGAGCAGTTTTTGATAAACCTGAGCTTTTTCAGCTTTATCGCGCTGATACTCATGCAGATTCCGGCACTTAAAAAGCGCGGCAGCTTCGCGCGCCCGTTCCTTATTGCCATATTGCCTGCGCTGGCGGCGTGCATGGCGATTAATAGCGCCAACGCATGGGTGCAGATACAGGTTGGCTTTAGCAGCGCGGAACCCACATGGCTTCTGTATCGGCTGCAGGAGGCGGGCTTCGCGGCGGCGTCTGTCGCGGCGCTCACCCGTGAAGCTGCGGCGTACCGTACGCGCCTTATACAGCGCCAGATTACATCCGAGCGCAACGCGCTGATGTTTGAAAGCTACCGCTTGCTGCGCGACCAGCAGGAGCATACTTATAAATTAAGGCATGAGGTCAAACACCACTATTATGCCCTGCACCAGATGGACGATATTGAAGCGGTGCATGGCTATCTTGACAAGCTGATTGGCGGGCTGCAGACTGGCACGGCGCTGATACACACCCAGAACGAGCGGCTGGACATAATCCTGAACGGCAAGTTGGGCGCGCTGAGCCAGCACGGAGTGCGCGTCGAGGTAAAGCGTATGCAGGCGCCGCCCGAACTGCCGCTGTCCGAGGAGGAGTATTCGTCGGTGTTCATGAACATAACCGACAACGTACTGCGCGCGCTGGAGGGAGTAAGTCCGGAACAGGCATACGTCGGCCTCGATCTGTCGGTCAAGAATAACTTCTTTGTGTTCGTGTGCCAGAATATGTTCAGCGCGCGTGCCAATCAATCGCCGAATCATTCGCCGTCCGAACACGGCTGGGGCCTGCAGATCGTGCGCGAGATAATGAGCAAGCACGACGGTTACATAATGACGGAGCAGAAAGACGGCGTGTTTACCGCAACGATAGCCCTGCCGCTTAAATAAAGCCGACACATAATAAAAGACAGGCTGCTCAGCGCACAATCGGGCGCATGAGCGGCCTGTAAATGTCTGTAAGGCTATTTTGAGGCAGTCATTCAAGCCCCGATATCCTTGAGCGCCTGAGCAATCGCCATTATGTTCTCGCGTTTCGTATCGATGGGCAGTTCGCAGCCGGGCATGAACAGCGCGCGTTTGCCGCCCGCATTGGCCGCGCACGCCATTATCGCGTCGTATGTATGCCGCGCGCCGCACGAATGCACGTCGCGCCGCGGGCTGATGTTGCCGCCGATTATGCAGCGCTCGTCCGCGATGTCGATCGCCCTGCCCAAGTCAACGGGGGAGTCCACGTCGATTATGCGCGCGCCGCAGCCGCATGAGTAGGGCAGTATGCGCGTCGTGTCGCCGCACATGTGCAGCCTGCCGCATATGCCGACGGATTCCATGCGCGCGAATATGCGCCTGTGGCGCGGCAGTACGATCTGTTCATACTGCTCGGGCGTTACCACCGACGCAACCGGGTCGGCGACGTACATGTACCGCGCACCCACATTTGCCAGCTCGTCGATAAAGTCCAGCGTGGTAAAGCACAGCTTGTCCAGCAGTGCGCCCACCGCGTCGGGGCTGGCATTTAGGTCCGACAGAATCTCGCGAAAGCCGCGCAGGTAGCACGCCACGGTCATAGGCCCCACTGCCAGCGTCATAGGATAAATATCGGGATCGTCCAGTGCCAGCTTTGCAGCCCTGACCAGATCGAACAGCCGCGGTATCTCGCGCGCACGGAGCGGCTTTATCTCATCAGCCTGGCCAATGTCGTCCAGCGCATACTTTGTGACGGCGGGCACCTTATCCGCGCTGAAACGCAGTATTGAGCCGTAGCCCTCGGCCTCGCGCGCCAGATCGGAGGCTACCTGTATATAGTCGATCTCCAGATCGTGCGCCGCCCTGCGCGCGCATTCGACCATCCGCCTAAAATCGGTACAGCACTCGTCCATGCCGATGCCGCCGTACCGCGTCACGACGCTGCCGAGTATCGTAAGATTTGGGCGGCGGTCAACCGTCTGACCTCCGATGTATGCGTCAAGGCGCTGCTTTGAGTTCATACCCGCACCTCCGTATGCCTTTTAATACTGTAAGTATAGTATCAAAGCACAGCCGGGTCAATAAGGCCGTGCCAACAATTGCCTTAAACGCACAATGCAATACACTGTAGAAAATAATGACGGATAACAGTCAAAAAACGCGAAAATGAATTTACAACCTGCAAAAATAGTGCTATAATGGGCAACGGTATTCAAAGGAGGATGAGCATGATGGCAAATGCGCATGTGCGGCGCGTGGGGGAATACGCCGCGATTATGATTCTGGCAGTGGCGATGGCGCTTAACTACCAGATATTCATATTGCAAAACGCGTTCGCACCGGCGGGCATAAACGGTATCGCAACCATGGTGCAGTACCTGTTTCATTTCAGCGTGGGCTATATGTCGCTTATAATCAATATCCCGCTGGCGATACTTGCGTTCATATTCGTGGACAGGGATTTCGCGCTGAAGACGTTTACATTCGCGCTTGTATTTTCGGGCGCGCTGCTTTTGTTTCAGACAAAGATAAACCTGAGCCGCTTCATTTATCACACCGACGACGGCAGGAGCACGCTGCTCGCGCCAGTCGTGTCGGGCGCGATAAACGGCCTTATATACGGCGCGTCGATCAAGCTGGGCGCAAGCACCGGCGGCACGGACTTTATCGCAGCGTTCGTGCATAAGCGCCGCCCCGAATACTCGATGATGAGGGTCATATTCGTAATGAACACGGTCGTCGCGATAATGTCGTACTTCGTATACGATTTCAACATCGAGCCGGTTGCACTGTGCATAATTTACAGCTTCATCACGACGCACATCAGCGACAACATTCTAAAGGGCGGCCAGCGCGCGCTGAAGGTGGAAATGATAACCGCTCATCCCAGGGAGATAACCGATCAGGTAATACGCGAACTGCGCCACAGCGCCACGATAATCCGCGCCGAGGGCGGCTATTCGCACACCGAAAAGACAATGCTCATCTGCGTAATAAATAAGCATCAGATCACGCGCTTCACTCAGATAATCAGCGCTTACCCGGACACGTTTGCGTGCGTGTCGGAAGTAAACGAAACGCTGGGCAATTTCAAGCGCATC
>USEE01000041.1 GCA_900553645.1 uncultured Eubacteriales bacterium | reverse complement strand
CCGTCAAGTAACCATCGCGCCATTACACAAATATTTTCAGTCTTTTACATCAATATTTTTTCTGAAATTCCATTAAGCGGCAGCGCCGCTGTCCGGCTTGTTGCCCTTAATGCGCGAAATTACTATATCTCCTAGCTGTGACAGCAGTATCGCCGCGAACATTATCACGCAGCCGATTCCCTCCTTCAGCGACAGCCGCTCGCCCAGCACAACCGCGCCCGACAGTACCGAGAATACCGATTCAAAGCTCATCAGCAGCGACGCGGCGGCCGGGGGAGTATGCACCTGTCCCACCACCTGCAGCGTGTAGGCCACGCCCGAGGACAGCACGCCCGCATACAGTATCGGCCCCCAGCAGGCCAGTATCGCGCTGATTTCGGGCTTTTCAAATATGAACATGCATATAAGTCCCAGCGCGCCCGCGACGAAGAACTGCGTGCTGGACAGCCGCACCGGATCGACATATGAGAAGTGGTCGATTACCGTAATGTGCACCGCGAAGCACAGCGCGCACGCCAACAGATACAGGTCGGTAGTCTCAAATGAGAAGCCGTTATTTACGCACAGCAGGTAAAGACCCACAACACCCAAGGCAACGCTTATGCCGACTATCGGCGTAACCTTGCGCCCCAGAAATAGCCCGAACACCGGCACAAGCACGATGTACAGCGCCGTAATGAAGCCCGCCTTGCCCGCGTCGGTGCCGGTCAGACCCATCTGCTGCAGCGTTGCACCGCAAAACAGCGCCGCGCCGCAGCACAGCCCCGCGATTATGGTCGCGCGGTTGGCTTCTTTGGGAGAAGACTTTGCCGCAAGCTTTGCGGTCACATCCTGACCGTGCTTTGTGCGGTAGGCGATCAGCGGCAGCAGCACTATACCGCCTATTATAAATCGTATGCCGCCGAAGGTGTGCGGGCCGATGTAGTCCATGCCTATGCTCTGGGCAACAAACGCCGTGCCCCATATGAACGCCGCCAGCAGCAGCATAAGGCTTGACCTGAGTTTAAGTGACATAAGCGCGCCTCCATGTAGACTATATACAGTTGCTTCTTAATAATCGGGCCGTTTCAGGCGGCCGCGATATGCGCATTATATCACAATCGGCTGTATGGATTCACGCCTGTTATGATTAATTATTCGTCAGCACGACGTATTGCGCGAAATGCGCGGCTGATGTATAATTATCGTAGCTAGGGCTAAAGCAACGCCCTTAGCCGAATAATGTGGAGATTTACAGCCGAAATGAGAAATAATTATCATACGCATACATACCGCTGCCGCCACGCGTCGGGCACCGAGCGCCAGTACGTGATGAACGCGATAAAGAGCGGCTTTTCCGAGCTGGGCTTTTCCGACCACTGCCCGTGGCCGTTTGACGACGACTTCGAATCGACCTGCCGTATGCACCCGGACGAGTTCCCGGGCTATGTCAAGGCAGTGCGCAAGCTGGGCGAAAAGTTCGCGGACGATATAAAGATCTATTGCGGGCTGGAGTGCGAATACTATCCGGCGATGTTGGACTGGCTCAAAGATCTGAAGGAAGAATACGGTCTGGACTACCTCATACTGGGCAATCATTTCGATACCGACGAGCGCACCGGCATATACTTCGGCCGCGCGACTAAGGCCGACGAGATACATGCCTACGCCGATCGCACGACCAAGGGCATGATGACCGGCATGTTCAAGTACCTCGCTCATCCCGATCTGTGCTTCCGCTCGTACAAGGCATGGGACGACGACTGTGTAGCCGTAAGCCGCGACCTGTGCCGCTGCGCGCGCGAAACTGGTATGCCGCTGGAATACAACCTGCTGGGCGTAAGGTACACGGCGCAGGGCGCAAACAGCGGTCTGGGCTATCCGTGCAGCAAGTTCTGGGAAGTTGCGGCCGCCGAGGATGTCAAGTGCATAATCGGCATAGACGCGCATCAGTCCGAGCGCCTGACAGAAATCGACGCGTTCGACAAGGCCGCCGACTACCTTGCAGGTTTAGGCATAGAGCGCGTGGAGAAGCTGGAATTTGGCAAGTAAGGCGGGATGAGTTTCAGTGGCTGAATACGACGCGATGATTATCGGCGGCGGCGCGGCGGGGCTGATGGCGGCGGCGCGGTTGGCCGGGGGTGGCTTGCATGTGGCGCTGATTGAGCAGAGCGACCGCGTGGGGCGCAAGATACTTGCGACCGGCAACGGCAGGTGCAACGTGCTAAACATGCGTTTGGGCGAGGAGCGCTATTTCAGCCGCGATATTGATAAGGCAATGGCCGTGCTTAGTTCCTATCCCCCCGACAGGCTGATTGGCGAGCTTAGCATTCTGGGGCTTCTGACGCGCGAGGAGGACGACGGGCGCGTGTATCCGCTCAGCGGACAGGCTGCGTCTGTACTTGACGTGCTCAGGCTTTCCTGCGATGAGCGCGGCGTGGAAACGCTTACGGCCAGCCCGGCCATGCAGCTTGCTCAGACCCGTTTCGGCTGGCGCGCGCGGCTGTGCGATGGCCGCGAGGTAGGCGCGCGGCGCGTCATACTCGCGTGCGGCGGGCGTGCACAGCCTACCTCACCCGCCGACAAGCAGTCGCGGCCGTTCGACGCGCTGGAGGTGCTGGCGGCGCAGGGGCACAGCGTGTACCCGCCCGAGCCGGTGCTTACGGCTCTGCGCTGTGATATGGCCAACCTGCGCGGGCTAAAAGGCGTAAGGGCGCGCTGTGCGCTGACGCTGGCCGATGAAGGCGGGCGCGTGCTCAGGCGGGAAGAAGGCGAGGCGCTGTTCACCGACTACGGCGTGAGCGGTATCGCTGCGATGCAGCTTTCGCGCGCCTTGGGCGGCAGGCGGCATTGTACGCTGGCCATCGACTTTCTGCCTGAAATGAGCGAAGCGGAGACTGCCGCGATGCTGTTAAGCCGCGTGCAGGGCATGTCGCCGCGCCCATGCGAGGGCTTCCTTGCCGGCACACTCAATCGTATGCTGAACATGTGCGTACTGCGCGCGGCGGGCGTTGCACCTGCAAAGCCTTGCAGCGAACTCAGCCGCGACGAAGTGAACGCGCTGGCGAAATGCCTGAAGCACTTTAATGTGAATGTGCTGGGCGGACAGGACTTCAAGAGCGCGCAAGTTATGCGCGGCGGCGCGGCGCTTGATGGCTTTGACGAACATCTTATGTCGCGGCGGGCGCGCGGGCTGTATGCGTGCGGCGAGATGCTGGACGAGCCGCGCGGCAGGGACGAGCGCCGCGCCGACAATATTAATAGGAAGAAGCGGCGGTAAGGCATTGGGCTTAGGCCGATGTCTGAATGTTCAATGGCATGTGATTTTTTTCAGGTGGTAAGGCCGAAGCGCTGGCTAATCAGACTGAAAGCTGCAAGCCGAACAAACGCCGTTCAACCGCCTCAGCATTACAAAAAACTGACCAGGCAAAACCTCTGGAGGAATTATATTGATAAGAATAACCGGCGTTAAAGCGCCGCTGACTTTTGACGAGGCGTTTCTGCGTACGAGCGTCGCGCGGGCGCTCAAGCTTGCGCCCAAGGACGTGCTGTCGGTGCGCCTGAGCCGCCGATCGGTGGACGCGCGCGACAAGGGTAATATGCACTTTTCGCTGAACATAGACGCGTCCGTGCGCGGCGACGAGCGCGCGATTGCGGCGCGCTGCCAGCAGGCCTCGATTGTAGATGCCGCGCCCGAAATTACGATTGTGCCCGCAAAGCTGAATGCGCGGCCCGTAATCGCGGGCTTAGGCCCGGCAGGACTGTTCGCGGGACTTACGCTGGCCTTGGCCGGGGCGCGTCCCATCATACTTGAGCGCGGGCGGCCTGTGGACGAACGCGCGCGCGACGTGGATGCCTTCCGCGCGGGCGGCGCGTTTTCGCCCGACAGCAACATACTATTTGGCGAGGGCGGCGCGGGCACGTTCTCGGACGGCAAGCTGACCACGGGTATAAAGGATAGGCGCTGCAGCTGGGTGACTGAACAGCTGGTTGAGTTCGGCGCACCGCCCGAGGCGCTGTACCTTGCCAAGCCGCATATAGGCACCGACATGCTGCGCGGCGTGGTAAGGCGTATACGCGAACGCATTGTCGAACTGGGCGGCGAGGTGCGGTTCAGTTCGCGCCTGAGCGACCTTATAATAAAGGACGGCGCATTGCACGCCGTGCGCGTGAGCAGTGCGGAGGGCGAATATGAGCTGGGCTGTGAAGCGCTGATACTGGCGTGCGGTCACAGCGCGCGCGACACGTATGAAATGTTGAAGGCGCGAAACGTGGCTATGAAACAAAAGCCCTTCTCGATCGGCGCGCGCATAGAGCATCGCCAATCTATGATAAATGTCGCGCAGTATGGCCGCGCGGGCGCAGACCCGGCGACACTAAAAATACTGGGCGCGGCGGAATACAAGTTAAGCCGTCAGCTCAAAAGCGGGCGCGGCGTGTATACCTTCTGTATGTGCCCGGGCGGGCAGGTGGTGTGCTCCTCGTCCGAGGAGGGCATGGTCGCAACCAACGGCATGAGTCTGCACGCGCGCGACGGCGAGAATGCCAACAGCGCGCTGCTGGTATCGGTAAATCCGGGCGACTTCGGCTCGGATGACGTGCTGGCGGGCGTTGAGTTTCAGCGCAGGTACGAGCGCGCGGCGTTTTTCGCGGGCGGCGGCGACTATCGCGCCCCGGCGCAGCGCGTGGAGGACTTCCTCAAAAACCGCGCCAGCCGTCGTTTCGGCGATGTTACGCCCAGCTACATGCCCGGCGTGCGTCCGGCCAATCTAAGCGCCGCACTGCCCGAGTTCGCGTTTGAGTCCATGCGCGAGGCACTGCCTCAGCTGGGAAGGCTCCTGCGCGGCTTCGACCACCCGGACGCAGTGCTCACGGGCGTAGAGACGCGCTCAAGCGCGCCGGTTCGCATCGAGCGCGGCGCGGACGGCTGTGCCAACATAGGCGGCCTATACCCAACCGGCGAGGGCGCGGGCTGGGCGGGCGGCATAATGTCGGCCGCCGTGGACGGCATACGTCAGGCACAGCGCATACTGGGCATAAACGAATAGTTAAAAGAACGGGCGGCGCCCGTTTAATTTGAAAGGAGAAATCAATATGAAAAACATGAAGCAAATCAACATAGGCACCTGCGTGCCGGGTCAGTTTGCCGAGCGGTGGCTGCCGGTAATGAAGGACAAGGGCTATGAGTGCTTCGCCATCAACTTCCACATGGGCTATTACGGCGTTGACCTCAAGGCGCTTGCGCCCAAGGTAAACGAGATACTGGCCGATACCGATACGTATGTTTCCACGATAGGCTACTACTGCAACGCGCTGGAGAACGAATCCCAGCTGCACGATCTGGAGTTCGCCATAGATAACGCCCACTTGTTCGGCGCAAAGACCGTCGCGACATTCGCGGGCGCGCTGGAGGGCAAGGACGTGCCGTCGGCGATACCGCGGTTCAAGGAGGTATACTCCGAACTGGCGCGCCGCGCCGAGGCCAACGGCGTTAAGCTGGCTATCGAGAACTGCCCGATGGGCGGCACCTGGAACCACAACACCTGCAACATCGGCTTCAACCCCGACGCGTGGGAAATGATGTTCGATGCTGTGCCCTCCGACGCGCTGGGTCTGGAGTGGGAACCGGCGCATCAGCTGATACAGCTGATCGACCCCATCGCCGAGCTGCGCATATGGGCCAAGAAGATCGTGCATATGCATGGCAAGGACGCGTCGGTTGACTGGGAGGCCATTCGCCGCCGCGGCATATACCGCAATCGCTTCTTCGATACGTCCGTGCCGGAGCGCACGCCGGGCTTTGGCGATACCAACTGGCGCGACGTGTTCTCCATACTGCACGAAAACGGCTATGAGGGCGACGTGTGCATAGAGGGATATCACGATCCGATTTACAGCGGCGAATGGGAAATGACCGGTCAGATGCACGCGCTGAAGTATTTGAAGTTCTGCCGCGGCGGGGATTTTATTCCTAATCCCTGGGATGTTAAGGCTAATTTCTGATTAGAGTGTGTCTCAAAAATTCCTTAATCCGCAATTTCGGCGTCTTTTCCGCCATTTCTGCGTCATCAATCCTCGACTTAGCGCTGCTAAGCCTTCGGATTTATTCCTTGAACTGACGAAAAATCCACTCGAACTTGCGGATTTCCCTTTTTGAGACACACTCTAGAAGGCCGAAAACCCGACTGAACCGGCGGCGTTATGCCTTAAAACATCTATTAACAGAATTTGCGGCGGGGCGCTTGCGTCCCGCCATATGTGTATGTGCGGAGGACGAATACATGAATATACTTATGCTTGGCAACAGCTTCACATATTGCAACGACATGCCCGGTATGCTGGCCGAGGAACTGAACGCCAGCGTAACCGAGGTGGTGCGCGGCGGCGCATACCTGCACGGCTTTCTGGATCAGGAGGACGAGCTGAGCCAGCTCGGCATGGCGGCGCTGGTGGGCGAGATACATGAGTGCGACGGCCGCAATATGTGCAGGACTTTCGGCGGAAAACCGTGCGGACTGTGGGACTATGTGGTCATTCAGGAACAGAGCTTCAACGCCGTAGGCAATCCCGACGACTATGTAAAGAGCGCGGTCGAGCTGTGCCGCCGCATATGGTCGGTGGGCGCGGTGCCGGTGATATATGGCACATGGGGCTATCGCGACGGCAGTATGAAGCTCAAAAGCACGTGGCTCACGTTTGATGAGATGCGCAGGCGTCAGACCGCGGCGCAGACGCGCGCGGCTAAAGAGGGCGGCGCATTGCTTGCGGACGTGGGAATTGCGTTTGATAAGGCGGATTTCGACGTGTACGCGCCCGACGACTATCATCCAAATGAGGCCGCGTCGCGCTTGGCGGCCAAGACCATCTCCGAAACCATACGCGCGCACGCAGCCCGCGAACGCAAGCGCCCGGACGTGGAACTGCGCGAGGTGACTAAGGATAACTGGCGCAAATGCGTCGTAATGCAGGTTAGCGAAGATCAGCGCGATTACGTTGCGCCCAACGGCTATTCGCTGGTTCAGGCGGCGTATGAGCCGGACCGGTATCCGCTGGCGGTTTACATGGACGGCGAAGTCGTGGGCTTTGCGATGTATGCGTACGACGAGGACGTTAACATGTGGATGATATACCGCCTGATGGTAAGTCATGATATGCAGGGCAGAGGCGTAGGCCGCGCGGCATTGCAAAAGCTGGTGGAAAAGATAGCCGCCGAACACGGCGCGCGCGAAATAGCAATATCCGCCGAACCGGAGAACGTGCTTGCGCTGGGGCTTTACCGGCGCATGGGCTTCGAGCCGGACGGGCGCGTCATCGGCGGCGAAATATTCATGATAAAGCGCGTATAAGCGGAGGTGCTTACGTGATTAAGAATGTTATATGGGATTTCGACGGCACGCTGTTCAATTCCTATCCGTACCTCGCGGGTGCGCTGAAGGACGCGCTGGCGATGCACGGCATTGAAGAGGATTTGAATGCGATCATCGAAAAGTTCATGGATTGCGAACGCGCGGCGCTTGAGTTTTTCGGCGCAAAGTACGGCATGAGCGAGGAGCTTCGGCGCGACTATTTTAAGTGCAAGACAGAAGGCGATCTGACGACAATACTGCCGTTCCCGGGCGCTAAGGTGGCGTGCGAGAGCGTGCTGAAGGCGGGCGCGCGCAATTTCATACTGACCCATCGCGACGACAGCGCAAAGCAGATAGTCGCGTTCAGCGGCATGAGCGATTTATTTACTGAAATCGTTACCAGTGACAACGGCTTTAAGCGCAAGCCCGATCCCGAGGGCGTTAACTACCTTATCGCAAAGTACGCGATGAACCCCGCCGAAACCATGATAGTGGGCGACCGCGAGCTGGAGGTCGAACTGGGCCGCAGCGCGGGCATAGTATCGTGCTTTTTCAATAACGGCGACGCGCGCTGCCTGACTCAGCCCGACTACACGATAAATTCGCTGGACGACGGCCAGCTTATCGCGATAGTCGAGGGACGGAGGTAAGCAAAATGGCGGATGCGGATAAGCGGGCGCTGGAACTGACGCTGGCAATCGCAGGACTGGACGAAAACACACGCCAAAGCGCCATGCGAGTGCGCGGCCGCGCGTTTGACGAGGCGGGCGCGCGCACGGCGAACTGGGACGCGCTGGACGAGGCGGCGCGGCTCACGCGGGCGCTGGAGCTGGGCGGCGCGGCGCTGGGTATGGACGCGGTTATGGCCGCTGCGCCGCGCGCAGTGAATGGCGCGGTTGAGGATGAACGCGAGTGGCGTTTCCTGAACGACCGGGGCTTGTTCAACTGCGCGGCGCTTTATGTGATGGCGCTGAAAGGCAGAAAGCGCACCATGCTCAGGCTGGAAAGCGAGATGGACTTGCCCGTCGAATGGTGGAGCGAAAGTGCGTTTGACTGTGCGGCGCTGGGCAGGCTGGAGCCGATAGTGCTGGCGACCGCCGACCCAAAGCACGGCACGCGCGAGTATATAAACCTCGCCACGGACGCGCGCATGATTGACGAGGTTAAGGAGCAGGGCGGCACATATCTGCGCGCGCAGACCCGGCAGCACGGCGCAATCGACGCGCCCATCCCGGACAGCGAACAGCTGGCGCGCGCGACTGACCAAAATGCCAAGCCTGACGAGCGCGGCGGCAATGTGTGGCTGCTGCTGGTGGCGATGCTGGCGTGCGGCGCGGCGCTTTACGGGCTGTATAGCCTGATATTCAGCCTGATACGCTGACACGGGCGGAACTTATACCGTCTGCCCGCCGTCATATGTACATGTAAAAAGTTATAATATGGATGGGAGGCAGGCATATGAAACTTGCTGAGGCGCTGATAACGCGCGCCGATATACAAAACCGCATAAACGCGCTGGAGGGCAGGCTGAACGCCAACGCCGTGGTGCAGGAGGGCGAGGAATGCGCCGAGGATCCGCGCGAGCTGATTAAAC
>USEE01000040.1 GCA_900553645.1 uncultured Eubacteriales bacterium | reverse complement strand
AACTGACGAAAAATCCACTCGAACTTGCGGATTTCCCTTTTTGAGACACACTCTATGGAAAAATTTTTATACCAAGCCATTATTTATGCAACGAATAGCATCCTGTCCAAGTCTAATGCTATGTAAAGTTAATCGCGCGCGCTTAATTATAGCATTTTAATACCGACTTACTACTGGGAGTGTGTGAATATGAAGAAGCTGATTTGTTCGCTTTTGACCGCCGCGCTGCTGGCCGCGCCCGTTGCGCTGGCCGATACCGATATACCGGATGCTGTCTCTGTTACCGAGCTGGACGACGCTATACTGACCGGCGAGGACGGCGTTGTGGAGATTCCCAACAACACCAAGATGGCGCTGAGTGCCGACGGCGATCCGGTTGAGATTTCGTACAACCTGGACGGCGACGAGTACGGCTACGGCAAGTTCACGCTGAACGTGGGCGACAAGTCGCTGTCTATCGACGTGATGAGCGGCATAAACGCGCTGTACGCGGGCAAGCTGAGCGGCGATTATGACGTGACCTATCTTATGGTGGGCGAATACGGCCCGTCGAGCGACGACTATACCTACATAATCCGCTATGACGAAGACGGCCTGCGCGTGATCGGCGGCATAGGCGCGCTGCCTACCGACATAAAGATAAACGGCACTGTGCTGACCGCGACCGTGCGCGGCAATCATCTGGAAACATGGTTCCGCGAGAGCGACTTCGTGATCGCGGCCACGCTGCGCTACAACAGCGATTACGAGATGCTGCCTCAGGAGTACTACGTTGTGGAGTCGCCGCGCGCCAGCTATGCGATGAATACCGCGGTGGTGCTCAAGCGTGACCTGACTGTGAAGAAGTCCCTCTACGGCACGGCAACCATGACGCTCAAGGAGGGCGACACGGTGGTGCTGTCGGCGACCGACGACAATTCGTATGTGTATCTGGCTGTGACTGCGCCCAATGACGATGGTGAGGGCGGGTATCTGATGCTGGACGAGAACAGCATAATGGATGTGCTTATTGATGGCGAGGCGGTTAACGCGGCCGATGTATTCGACGGACTGGTGTTCGCGGACTAAGCAGGAATGATGAAGCCCCGGCTTCCATGATTGGTGGGAAGTCGGGGCAATTTTTGTTTGAATGTGTTCGCAAATGGCGTCCATGAAGGGAGCGCCAGACGTGGCGGCTTTTGGATTGTTTACGGTCTTCAAAACCGTTATTCGCCGTCCTCATTAGCGATTATCAATTCCGTGCCGCCGTCCTGGCAGGCTTTAGCGTACTCGGGTGCGGGGACGCGCTCGGTCACTATCGCGTCGAAGTCGGAAATCTGCGCGTAGGTCAGCAGGGCGGTGCGGCCGAACTTTTCGCAATCGATCAGCAGCACGCTCTTGGCGGAGCGCTGCATCGCCGTCATCTTGATCTCGTATTCCAGCGGCGAGGAGTTTGACACGCCGTGCTCCAGCGAGAGCGCCGACGCGCCCATGAAGGCTATCGTTATGTTGTAGCTCTTTAGAAAGCGAATCGCGTCCAGTCCTGTGAACGAACTGGTCTTGCGGTAGAGCTGACCCGGCAGGGAGATTACGTTCAGGTTCTGGTAAGGCAGCGCCGCCAGCATCGCCTGAAGCGAGTGCGTCACTATCGTCACGTTGTGCAGCGCCGACAGGTTGTCGAGTACGTGCAGCGCAGTCGTGCCGCTGTCGAGGAAAACTATGTCGTTGTCGTGCACCAGCGCCGCGGCGCGCTTGCCGATTGCGGTCTTGGCCTCGCGGTTGCTTATGTTGCGCACGTCGAACGGGGTCAGCGTCTCGCCCTTGCGCGCGGTCACGCCGCCGTATATCTTTTCGATGGTGCCCTTGCGCTGCAGCTGTGCAATGTCGCGGCGCACGGTTATCATGGATACGCTGAATTGCTCGCAGAGCTGCTCCATCGATACGGAATCATTTTGCAATATGTACTTTTCCATTTCTTCCAGTCGGGTGTTCCTCATAAACTCCTCCATATCAGCCGGGTCGGCCTTACGCCCACCGGTTTCAATCGCTCGCGTTCCATATGATTAATTATATGAGCAATTTGCAAAAATGTAAAGGGCTTAATGAATAAAAAGCACCATATACGGTCTTGAAAGCAAGTTTTTTCAGCCATAAGGTTCAACTCTGCTCAAATCCCGGCTATATGATGGAATATGCTTGATACAATCTGCGATATTGGCCGCGCGGCAAAGCGTATTTTACTGCCTAGACAGGCAAAAAAACAGGCCGCCGCAAATCAAGCGGCGACCTGCCTTAAAAAGCCCGGATTATTGCTGCTCTTCCATCTCGCGCAGTTCGCGCTTGCTGCGGAAGTCCTCGCGCACGACCACGCCGTCCTCTAGCGCCGCGCGCTTGAGCCTGACATAGCACTGCGCATGTACGCCCACGCGGTACGGCGCAAGCAGGTACATGATGAGCAAAAGCGCAATCAGCGCAACCGCCAGCGTGATTATCAGTCCCAGCTGACCCATGTTGAGCATGTTAAGCCCCACGCCCACGGCCACGACCAGCACCACCGCCAGGTACGCCAGTATGTACCAGCCGATAAAGCTGAGCGACACCATAAGCAGCGCGAAGTGATTGCGGCGCGCGATGCGGCGGCTGGCCCGGAGCGCCTTGCGCACGCCGATCTGCGGACGCTCGGCCAGTGCCATCTCGGCCAGCGAGTAGCTTATGCGCTTAAACAGCATCAGCCAGCAGCTCAGCAGACTCCACGCGCCCCAAACTACCGGATATATCCAGCCGTATTGGTTTAGGTACTCGGCCGAGAATATTCCGCTGACCGCCTCGCCGGTCACGCCCGCGGAGAGCACCGTGAAGTCCTGCGCCTTCAGTCCCGTGGCCAGCGCCGTGCCCGCCATAAGGCCGCACAGGATTATAAACAGTATTATGCGCCAGCCCAGATAGCAAATCTGCTTCCAGAACGGCATTATTATCGAACGGAAGAAGTAGGGCGCAGTGTAACCGCGCAGCACCGTGGACGCGCCCGGGTTTTTCAGGCGGATGACGCGCAGCATGAACTTCTGTATGCCTATGCCCAGCGGCAGAAGCAGTATCAGCTCCAGCAGCCATGCCCAGAGGTTTATGCTGCCGATGCTGCTCAGCGTGCGGCCAAATGCGGTCAGCGCATTTGTGACTATCGCCATTGCGGCATTATATGTCTGCATGGCGTCCGTCTGGGGCGCAATCAGTACCTGCGACTGCGACCAAGTTCTTATCGCTTCCAGCTCGCTCATGCTTATCGGATAGAACTGCGCGATCACCCATACCGCGCCGAAGTACACCAGCACTATTATAAACGAAATCAGCGTGGCCAGGAATACCGGCCCGCGGCTTTCACCGCCCAGTATGCCCTTGACGTCCTTCTTGATGGTCTTTCTGTCCAGCATTGCCTTTCTTCCCTTTCTTTTGCGCCCGCAGTGGGCGTGAGTGTCGTGTACTTTTAATCCGAATCGCCGTTTGAGCCGTTATCCGAATCGCTGTCCGATTCGCCCTGAGAATCATCGTCGTCCTCGTCCGGGCCGTAGGGCCAGTTGTCGGCCTTTTGGGCGCGGGGCTTGACTATCTGCGCCTTGACGCGCAGGTAGTATTCGGCCATAGCCGCCTCCCACATCGGATAGCACGCCGCGCCCAGCAGTATCGAGCACAACGCCATAGCTATACCGAAAAGGTTGCTGTCCACATCGAACACCAGCGACGCGGCGTTGGGCAGCATGGGTATCAGCATGAACGGCAGCATCGTCAGCGACAGCCGAAACAGCTCGTTCATACGGCCGTGCATGACCACCGTGCTGAACCGGAGCGACACCATCGCGCCCATCCGGGGACTGTCTGACAAGAGGTAAAACTGAAGCGAGTACGCCAGCAGCCGCGATACCATCGCCATCAGCGCCAGCGCGCCGCCGATTATCGCCGTCGCCAGTCCCGCGCCGCCGCCGCCCAATTGCAGCATTGCGATGCCCTGCGCCGCGATGGTCGTGGGCAGTATCATCCAGCCGTACATCAGCAGGTACTTCCACAGCAGCGCGCGTACCGACACGAAGTAGGAGCCGCGGCTGAGCCCGTCGAAGAGATCCGTGGGACTGCCTGCATCGGACTTCATCGCGCTTATCATGTAGCGCGTCTTGCCCAGCTCCAGCGCGGGCGATATGAACACCGCAATCATCGCCTGAAATAGAAGCAATCGCGTGTTTATCATAGCCAGCGCGCTCATGTCCAGCGCGCCCAAATCCACGTTCCACGTAGTCAGGCAGTCCATAAGCATAACCGGCACGTTGATCAGCGCAAGCATAAGCCCGATCATCAGCGCCGTGCGCCTGTAATTGCCGTTTTGCCGCATATGACCAAACGCGGTCCTGCGCACGTCCTTTATATCGATCGGACGGCACGGCATGTTGTATAAATTCACCTGTATATTTCCACCTCGCTTAATGCAATGGCGGCCTAAAAAAGAAAGATAAAATTCGCATACCTGAAAGGCGGCGCAAAATAACTTTCACCATCTTATCGCATTGCCCCAAAGCAGTTCTAACGGAATGATTATATCATCTTTAGCAGGTTTAGGAAAGTCATTTAATCTTAAAACGCGTATTTTTTGATGAAAATTCTTAACACGCGCAATCTGGCTTTCTTAATTGCGGCATTTTATACTGCATCTGGAAAATTATCAGAGTATAGGGTTTTAAGTCGGGGAGGCTTGAATTATGAGGGATTATCACGTACACACCGTCAATTCGCCGGACGGCCACGCAACCATACGCGAGCAGTTCACCGCGGCACAGGCCGCTGGGCTGGAGGAAATCTGCCTGACCGACCATTTGGATATAAACTATTGCAATCCCGCGTATGACAAGATAATCGATTACGAGAACTACTTTAAGGAGATAGACGCACTGCGCGCCGAGTTCCCGACGCTCTCGATTCGCCGCGGCATAGAGGCGGGCGAGCACGCCGGCTCCACAAAGGAGACGCTGGCGGTGGTACAGGCGCACGACTTCGATTACGTGCTTTTGTCCCAGCACATGGTGGACGGGCTGGACCCGGTGGACTATGACAAGTTCATCGCGGGCCGCACGGTCGAGGCGGCGTACCGCCGCTATGCCGAATGCGTGTGGGAGTCGGTCAACCGCTTCCACGACTTCGACTGCCTGGCGCACTTTGGGTACTGCTCAAAGTTCGCGCCGCATCGCCCCGACCTGCGCCCGTTCGACCGCGCATACGCGCCCGACGTAGTGGACGCGGTGCTGAAGAAGCTGGCCGAGGACGGCAAGGCGCTGGAGATAAACACGTCGGGACTTAAAAACGGCGGCACGTCCACGATACCGGGCGCGGATATGGTAAAGCGCTTCATAGAGCTGGGCGGCGAGTTCGTGATGTTCGGCAGCGACGCGCACTATACCGAGTATGTGGCGTATGAGTTCGATTACGCGCGGCAGATGGCGCTTAGCTGCGGCGCGAAGTATACGCTTACGTTCACAAGGCGTAAGGGCACGCCGGTCAGGATTTGACGGGGACTGAATCGAATAGGCATATGTTAAAGCGGCTTTGGTGTGAAGCCGCTTTTATATGGAAACGATTTAATAATGCCAAAGGGCGTTGACACGAGCAGCTTAATATGATAAAATAAGGGCAGGAAGGGATGACGCTTTTGAGCTGGCTTCTCCCCTCCGGTTGCATTGTGAACCGAAGTAAAAACCGCCAACCATTAGCGATGGATGGCGGCTTTACTTTTACTTCTTGTTCGAGTTACCGATGTTGCGACCGAGATCGATCGCAATCAATACAAGAGAGATAATCACACAAACTAGAGAAAGCATCTCATAGTCTGACATGATACCACCCCCTTTACACTTTTGTAGGGTATAGGAGGTGGAAAAGCCAAGCGCCATCTTATTCCTTCCTGCCAGTAGAAGCCTTTTTTCAAAAGCTTCGATTGCATTATAGCATATTATGGTGCTTGCGTCAATTTCCAGTTCCGTCGGTATATCCAACAAAGTTCATTTTTGAAGTTGCCATTTTTTCAATTTCAACGTATAATATTATAAACAATGCTGTACGATAAAGAAAGCGAGGTCAGCACAATGGACAAGCATCCAGTCAATCCCATCCCCGACGACGATCTAACCAAAGTGACCGGCGGCAACAACAATCTTATCTTCGACACTGACCGCAATCTGATCTTTGATACTAACCGCAATCTGATTAACAACAGCAACATCGACATGAAGCTAAACACAAATAGCAACCGCATTGACCTGAACATCAGAAACAACTCCGCCGACCTAAGCATAATCACCAACGGCAATAATTTAGCCAATGACATAACCGGCAATATAAATAACATCAGCCTCAATATCATCAACAAAAACGGCAACTGATTGCCTGCCTCAACGCACGCGCGCCCGCCCGAAGCATAGTCTGTACTGCCTCGGGCGGGCGCGGTTTATTTACAGTTTCGGTTCCTGTCGATCAAATATTGCGTCGGCCTATCACTGCTCTTCCTCAAATATCACGATATTACCCTTAGCCATTTCTCGCCGCAGGTCATCCTCGCCTATCACAGTCCACACGGCGCACCTGCCGCCGCGCCTTATCCATGCCTTCAGGCCGCGCGTTTGGGGCTTATCGTACTCATACGCCACGAACGCGGGGCGCGACATCGGGCAAAGCAGTATATTGGAAAATATCCAGCCCGCAGCCATGCCGCACTGCTTGCGTGCCGAGCCGAACGAGGGCACGAGCTGGCCGCGCGGCACGTCGGGCAGGCGGTTTTGGAACTTGCGCAGTGCCCACGGGTTGAATGACTCCACGCAATACGGCCCGCTATACGCGCGCAGTACGGGCGCGAGCACGTCGCAGATGCGTATCGCGCTCATCACGCCAACGTCCTTTATTTCTATTATAAGTCCCACGCGCCCGGCAACTGCCTCAAGCGCCTCGTCAAGCGTTGCGATCTCCGCGCCGCCGGGCAGTTTCAGCTGCTTCAGCTCCGCCACGGTCATATCGCGCACGCGCCGCGTCCCGCCCGAGGGCAGGGCGACACAGCCATCGTGCATTATCACAAGGCCGTCGCGGCACTGCCTTACATCCAGCTCGATATTCAGCCCCGCGTCAGCCGCGCGCCTGAACGCCGCCGCCGTATTCTCGGGCGCGTCCGGCCCTGCCAGCCCGCGGTGCGCCGCCGGTATGCGCGCCCAGCCTTCAAAGTCCTTAAATTCATCGCGGGGGCGCGGCAATGCCTCGGGCAGTACGATTATGATTAGCAGTACTACCGCCGCCGCGATGATAAGCCCGGTCATACGCCCAGCGCGCGCGCCGCCATAAGCAGGCCGCTCTGCGTCTTTGCGTCCTCAATCTCGCCGCGCATCACGCGCCCGACCAGCTCCGTTAAAGGTATGCGCTCCACGTTCAGGAATTCGTCGTCGTCCGGGTCGGTCTCGCCCTGGCTGAGGCCCTTGGCCAAAAAGAGCGTTATCCGCTCGGTAAGGTAGCCCGGCGAAGGCACTATGTCGGCAAGGCGCGTCCAGCTGCTCGCGGTAAGGCCGGTTTCCTCGCGCAGTTCGCGCTGGGCGGCTTCCAGCCTGTCCTCGTCCGCCGAGTCCAGCTTGCCCGCGGGAATTTCCAGCATCACGCGGCCTATCGCGGGGCGGTACTGGTAAACCACGGTAACATATCCGTCCTCGTCCACCGGCACGACAGCCACCGCGCCGATGTGGCGCGCGATTTCGCGCAGCGCCGTGCGGCCGTCGGGCAGGCGCACCTGCCAGTGCTCTATATGCAAAAGCGCGCCGTCGAATACCTTTTCGCCGCTCAGCTTGTGCTCGATCATATCCTGAGTATTCATATTAAGCCTCCTCCCAATGAGTTAAGTTCTACCGGGCATTGTACGCCTTGCCCGCCGTAAAATCCAGCCTGTGCGCGCAAAGCTTGCGTTAGGAGCGCATGGCGATTGTGAAGGCGGGAAGCAAAATCACGCCGGGTTATGTCTGCCTAAACAAAGCCCGCAGTTTCGGCGCTCAGATAGCGAGCAATAACTTATATGGCAAAAGCCAGTAAGTCAATATTAAATTAGCATTGATACCGATTAAGCTGATGCTAAACTTGCATATAAGTACGTTTTGGTAAGCGTTTTGATAGCAACACGCAATTTTTTTGTTAGTTTATGTCATGCTTTTATTGAACCCACCTTCAAGGTATGGTATAATTCGTACATTCCACCAATTCGGAGGCGAACAATTTTGGCCGTTTATGAGGTAGTAGCACGTACCTGTTTTGCGCTTATGATAGGTACTGTCATCGGGCTGGAGCGCGAACGCAAGCACCGCCCCGCAGGTATGCGAACGCATGTGCTGGTATGTCTGGGAGCATGTATCATCGCAATGATAGAAACCGAAATGGAGGCTCGCATAGTCGCGCTGGACAACGACCATATCAACCTGAGCATGGGCCGCGTAATCGCGCAGGTGGTGTCGGGCATAGGCTTCTTGGGCGCGGGCACGATATTCATGTCGCAGAAGCGCGTGTCGGGCCTTACGACGGCGGCGTCGCTGTGGAACGCGGCGTGCCTGGGTCTGGCGGCGGGCATGGGCTATTACTGGATAGCGGGCATAGGCTGCGTGCTGGTAATGGTGGTGCTGATGGCGCTGGGCAAGATAATGCACATAAACTCGGTCAAGAAGGTCGTGGTGCAGTTCATACACCGAAAAGAGACGATAACATACCTTACCGATTACATGACGCGGCGGGGTATAAAGGTGGAGGATCTGGACTTCCACGTGGATAACCGCCAGCCCAATAACATTTACACCAACACGTATGTGCTGCACCTGCCGCGCAACGTATCGTATGCGGACATAGTGCAGGACATATCGGAGCATCCCAATATAATGAGCGTTACTACCACCAATACTTAAAATAGTTTGCGCCGCGAGAGTGTGAAAGTCCTCTCGCGGCGCAATTGTTTTTGCTGCTCAGG
>USEE01000039.1 GCA_900553645.1 uncultured Eubacteriales bacterium | reverse complement strand
CCCGCCGTAAAGTATGGCGGGCGCGAAAACAGACTATCCTGCCGTGCAGCTAGATGTATGAGCAGCCATCCATGCCGCGCCCACCATATATTAAAGTGGGCGCGGAAGGTGCAATCAGTCCTCAAGTTTCTGTACAAGTATCTTCCACGCTCAGAGAGCAACAAAAGCCAGTCGCTCGCAAGCGACTGGCAATCACATCTTACAATTTACAATCAATTAACTTCTGCGCGACCGCAGCTCATCATACAGTTCCTCCGGCCGCATACCCTGATTGGCTATCAGCACCATCAGGTGATACAGCAGGTCGCTGGCCTCATACCTTACCTCATCATTGGAGCCTTTTACCGCGGCGATTATGGTTTCGCTGGCCTCCTCGCCCACCTTCTTGCAAATCTTCTCCACGCCCTTTTCCAGCAGGTAATTGGTATACGAGCCGGGCACGGGATTGGCCTTGCGATCCTCTATTACCTCGAACAGCTCCTCCAGCACATGGCTGGACGCGGGCGCGCTTTCGTCCTTGCCGGTCAGCGAGTTATGGAAGCAGCTATACTCGCCCGTATGGCACGCCACGCCGGTCTGGTCTATCTTCAAAAGCAGCGCGTCGCCGTCGCAATCGTAGAGTATCTCCCGCACGCGCTGTACATTGCCCGACGTTTCGCCCTTTTTCCAAAGCTGCTGGCGCGAGCGGCTGAAGTACGTGGCGTAGCCGGTCTTTAGCGTCTCGGTCAGCGACTCCTTATTCATATACGCCAGCATTACCACGTCGCCCGACTTAACGTCCTGCGCCACGGCGGGTATCAGGCCGTTTGCGTCGAATTTGAGTTTTTCAATGCGCTCCTCGTTTACCTCAAAAGTATTTGCCATAGCTATCTCTCCCGTTTGAGTGTTTAGTTTAAGTCAGTTGCATTGCAGGTTTATTCACCCGCGCGCCGCCCTGAGAACCTGCCCCAGCGTCAGCCGACCCTCATAAATTGCCTTGCCGATTATTGCGCCCTCGCAGCCCGCGTCGCGCACGCGCTGTATATCGCCTTCGCTGCTCACGCCGCCCGACGCGATTATGCACATGCCGCTCTTTTCGACCAATTCGCGCGTGGAGTCCACGTTGGGGCCGGACAGCATACCGTCGCGCGATATGTCGGTATAGACTATGTACTTCGCGCCCGCCGCCTTCATGCTCTGCGCCAGATCGACCGGCGTTACGTCCGAACCTTCGACCCAGCCCTGCACCGCGACGCGGCCGTCGCGCGCGTCTATGCCTATCACAATGTGCTCGCCGCCGTACTTCTTGAGTGCCGCGCGCGCCAGCGCCGGGTCGCGCACCGCCGCCGTGCCCAGTATCACGCGCTCTATGCCGCCCGACAGCAGGCTGTCGATAGTATCCATATCGCGTATGCCGCCGCCCAATTGTATCTTGAGCGGCACCGACTTGGCTATTTTAAGCGCGATAGCCTTATTGCCGCCCGCGCCCGTGAACGCGCCGTCCAGATCCACCATGTGCAGGTATTCCGCGCCCTCGTCGCAGAACCGGCGCGCCATGTCCGCCGGGTCGCCATACACGGTCATATCGTCGGCGCGGCCCTGCTTCAAGCGCACTGCGCGGCCGTTCACCATATCTATTGCCGGATAAATATTCATATTAAGCATTCCTCCGTCACAGCACGCCCTTTGTCGAGGGCACGCCCCTTACGCGCGGCGATACCTCGGCCGCCTGCATAAGCGCGCGCCCGAACGATTTGAACATAGCCTCCAGCATGTGATGCGAGTTGTGGCCATATTCACACCGGATGTGCAGCGTAATGCCCGCGTTGACCGCCACCGCGCGGAAGAACTCCTCGGCAAGCTGGCAGTCGAACAGTCCGCAGCTCTGCTGGGGGAAATCGGCGCCAAACACCAGCAGGCCGCGCCCGCTTATGTCCAACGCGCACACGGCCAATGCCTCGTCCATCGGGAACATGCACGAGCCGACGCGCATTATGCCCGCCTTATCGCCCAGTGCGCGCGCAATCGCCTGCCCTAAGCATATGCCGCAGTCCTCGACCGTGTGATGCGCGTCCACGTCCAGATCGCCGGTGCATTTCAGCTCCAAATCGATAAGCCCGAAGCGGCACATCGCGTCCAGCATGTGATCGAAAAAGCCTATGCCGGTCGAGATATTGGCGTCGCCCTCGCCGTCCAGTTCCAACTCCAGACTTATGCTGGTTTCGCGCGTCTCGCGCGCAATCTCCGCCGACCTCATTGTGCGCCTTCCTCAAAGCGGATTGCGACTGAACGCGCGTGCGCGCCCAGGCCTTCCGCCTGTGCGAATATCTCAACATCCTCCGCCGCCGCGCGCAGTGCGTCGCGTTCGCAGTATATTATGGAGGACTTCTTTATAAAGTCGTCCACCGACAGCGGCGACGAGAACCGCGCCGTGCCCGACGTGGGCAGTACGTGGTTCGGCCCGGCGTAATAGTCGCCCAAAGGTTCGGGCGAATACCTGCCTAAAAATATCGCGCCCGCGTTTTTGACCTTGCCCAGATATTCAAACGGGCTTTTGAGCATCAGTTCCATGTGCTCAGGCGCGACCATGTTGGCGGCGGCAATGCCGTCGTCTATCGAATCGCACAGCAGAATCGTGCCGTAATCGTCGATCGACCTGCCAGCGATTTCGGAACGGCTGAGTGCGGCCAGCTGTTTAGGCAGTTCCTGCTGAACTTCCCTGGCAAGGCGTTCACTGTCGGTAATCAGCACTGCCTGAGCCAGCGCGTCGTGCTCGGCCTGACTGAGCATATCGGCGGCCACATAGTTGGCGGGCGCGCTGTCGTCGGCTACTACCAGCACCTCGCTGGGGCCGGCTATCATGTCTATGCCTACATATCCGTATACCTCGCGCTTGGCATTGGCCACGAATATGTTGCCGGGGCCGGTAATCTTGTCCACGCGCACGATGGATTCGGTGCCGAATGCCGCCGCCGCGATTGCCTGCGCGCCGCCCACGCGGTATATCTCGGTCGCGCCCGCCTCGCGCGCCGATACCAGCGTCAACGGGTATACGCTGCCGTCCTTCATCGGCGGGGTAAGCATCGCTATGCGCTTCACTCCCGCGACGGACGCGGGGATTACGTTCATTAGCACGCTGGACGGATACATCGCCGTGCCGCCGGGCACGTACACCGCCGCACTGCCCAGCGGGGTTATCTTCTGACCCAGCGCATAGCCCTCGTCGCCGAAGTCCAGCCACGTCTTTTGCTTCTGCTTTTCATGATAGGCGCGTATGCGGCGCGCGCTGTGGCGTATGGCCTCGATAAGGCGCTTATCCACCTTGTCATAGGCCGCGTCGATCTCACTTTCGGTCACGCGCAGGTTCTTTGCATCCAGTTTCACATGGTCGAATTTTTCGGTATAGTCGATAAGCGCCGCGTCGCCGCGCTCGCGCACGCCCGCGATTATGCTTTTCACGCTTTCGCGCACTTTTTCGTCGCTTAGCTGAGAACGGCCGCGCAGCCGCTCGGGCAGCTCGCCGGTAAATTTGATTATAGGCAGCATGGCTTATTCCTCCCGTGCTCTTGGTATGCCGTTTGCATCATTATACACACATCGCGCGCATTTTGCAATATGCGGCGTTGGCGCTTTACTTGTCTTCGGCCGCGTCCAACTGCGTCTTCAGCGCCGCGATCAGCCGCTTAACGTCGTTGCCCTTGGTTTTAAGGCTGACCCTGTTTACGACCAGACGCGCGCTTATATCGCATACCGTCTCCAGCACGTCCAGTCCGTTTGCGCGCAGCGTCGCGCCGCTTTCGACTATATCGACGATTACGTCGCTCAGACCCACCAGCGGCCCCAGCTCAACCGAACCGTTCAGCTTGATTATCTCCACGTTTTCGCCGCGCTCTTCATAATAGCGGCGCGCGATTGTGGGGTACTTGGTCGCCACGCGGAAGCGCGATGCGGTTATCTTCTCCTCGCGCCTGTCCGGGAATCCAGCCACGCACATACGGCATTTGCCAAAGCCGAGGTCCAGCACCTCGTACAGCGGCCTGTTCTCCTCCAGCAGGGTATCCTTGCCCGCCACACCCACGTCGGCTACTCCGTAGTCCACATATGTGGGCACGTCGGACGGCTTTACCATTATAAACTCATACATGCCCGACTGATCGCGGAACACCAGCTTGCGGCTCTTTTCCTTCATCTCGGGGCAGCTTATGCCCGCGCGCTCCAGCAGCTTTAACGTTTCCTCGGCCAGTCGGCCCTTGGCCAGCGCCAGTTTAATCACGCTCATCGCCCCTCGCCTCCGTCAATCAATCGCCACTGGCGGCAGCCCGCCGCGCGCGCCTGCTCCTCCAGCTTGTCGGGCTGATAGCACATGCGCACGCTCATGCCCTGATCGCGCAGTGACTGCGCCAGATGCAGCGCCCGCTCGCAGCCCGACGGCGTGAATGCCAGCATCCAGTCCACCGATGGTCTAAACACCATGCCGCCCTCGCATTCCAGCGCCACAAGCAGCGGCTTTACGCTGAGGGCAAAGCCGGTAGCCTGCATGGGCCGTCCGAACTGCGCCATCAGTTCATCATACCGCCCGCCCGACAGCAGCGGATAGCCCAGATGTCCGGTTATGCCGCGGAATATCATGCCGGTGTAGTAGTCGATCGAATGCACCATGCCCAGATCGATGGATATGTACTTATCCAGCCCGTAAGCCTTCAGCATGGTCAGTATGTCGCGCAGGTTCTTTATCGCCGCGCGGCAGCGGGGGTATTCGCTCAGCTGCTCGGCCGCGTCCAGCACCTCCTCGCCGCCGTACAGCCCCGGCAGTTCGCGCAGGCGCTCGGCGGCCATGTCGCTCAGCTCGCCGCGCCCCTTCATCATCTCTATGGCGAGCGAATTCTTTTCCTCCACGCACACGCGCAGGCGCTCGACCAGATCGCCGCTCAGCCCGGCTTCCTCCATCAGACCCTTAAAGAAATCCACCTGACCCAGATCTATCTGAAACTCGCGCAGTCCGCTTACCGTCAGCGCGCGTATCGCCGTGGCGATTACCTCCGCGTCGGCCTGCGCGCCGCCCTCGCCCATCAGCTCGATGCCCGCCTGAGTATGCGCGCGCATCTGGCCGCCTTTAGGCAGTGGATATTGCACTATGTCCTGCACATAGCTTACGCGTATGGGCGCGGGCACGTCCTTCATGCGCCCCGCGATCAGCCGCGCTATGGGCAGCGTGTTGTCGGGACGAACCGCCAATACGCTGCCGCTGCGGTCGAACGTCTTAAAAAGCTGCTCCACCGGCAGCCGCCCGCCGCCGCCCGACACCACGTCGCAGTACTCCAATAGCGGCGTTTCGATTTCGTCATATCCGCACAGCGAGAACAGCTCGCGTATCTGCGCCTCAACGCGCCTTTTGTGCCACCGCTCGTCGGGCAGGTAGTCCTGCATACCCTCGGGCGGGAATAAATTCTGTCGTATCATAGCGTTGTACCTCATCGCTTTATCGTGCTAAACTGGTAGCAGTATAAATCATTTGCCTGCATATGTCAATACCGCGCGCGTTAATTAAATGTGCGCGCGGCAAAAAGGCGGCTCAGGCGGCTGCGTTTCAGGCAGGAAGCCCGACTTGGCATAGTGCCTTTGCCGCCTTTTAGAGCATGTATCAAGCGGAACAATCCGCAAGTCAGAGCTGCTCCCCCCGGCTAAGTCGGGAATGCTGACGCATCGCCGTTTGAAATTGCGCACTCAGGGATTTTTGAGACATACGCTAGGCGGTTTAGGTCGGTTTAAGCAGCGCTCAGTAATCGTCGTCCTCAAACTCATCTTCATCATCAGACTCGTCATCCATGCCCCAGCAAGAGTAATCTTCAATGTTGTCCATCATGAATTCTTCATATTGTTCTTCCGGCCCGTATGCCAGCAGGTCGTAGATTATCCGCTGAAGCTCGTCCCTGCTCAGTCCGTTCAGGAAATTCATCAGCTTCTCGTCGCGCTTTTCTTCCCATCGGAGCCGCGCTTCCTCCGCGCGCCGTTCTCGCTCGATTGCTTCGGCATATACCTTTGCCGCCTCAGGTTCGACCGTAAAGTATGTTGCGACGATATGCTTGCACATCTTGCGCGTGCCGTCGGCGTAGGGGCAATTGCACTTTGACCGCCGGGGATGCGCCGTGTCTATGTACACGTCGTAGCGTTTACCGTCACTGCCGGATACCCTAGATTTGAATACGCCCTCGTCTACTTTTTCGATAGATAAGACCTTTTTTCTTTGAAAATAGTCGTAGCCGCGTGCGGCGGAGTTGCGGCTGGCCAGGCTTAGTATGCTCATTTGGCGCTCCTTTCGTATAGTGTCTGTCGCCTTACTGTGATTTTAGCAACATAATGAATATCTCCGAAATCCACAAATTGCTGGCTAGTTCACCCCATACTTAACCGCATCCTTCTCAAAAAGCCGCCGCGCCTCCAGCACCATCCGCTGCGCCTCGGGCGAGGTGTCCCTAAGCAATTGCCGCGCTTCCTCATGCGTCTCCTCGATCAACTCCGGCCCGGCGCTCATCAGTCCGTTCATCAGCTCGTCCATGCCCGACTGCCTTGCGCCCATTAATTCGCCCGCGCCGCGCTGGGCCAAGTCCTGCCGTGCGATCTCGAACCCGTCGTTGGTGCGGCAGAAGCCGTCCAGCCGTTCGCACTTTTCGGCCAGCAGGAAGCAATAGCTTTCGTACTGACCGCGCCCCACGCGCCCGCGGAGCTGGTGCAATTGGCTTAAACCGAACCTCTCCGCGTTCACTATGACCATCACGCTGGCGTTGGGCACGTTCACGCCCACCTCGATTACGGTCGTGGAGACGAGCACCTGCGTTTCGCCGCTTCTAAAGCGCTCCAGCACCGCGTCCTTTTCGGCGGGGCGCATACGGCCATGCACCAGTTCTATCTTCAGTCCTCTCAGGCGGCGCGTATTCAGTTCCTCGTACAGCTGCTCGGCGCTGGTCGCGTCGGTTTCCTCGCTGTCCTCGACCAGCGGGCAGACGAAGTATGCCTGTCTACCCTCGGCCACGCGCGCGCGCACGAAGCCGTACAGGCCGTCCAGCTTATGCTCGGGCACGATATGCGTGCGCACGGGCGTGCGTCCGGGCGGCAGTTCGTCAATCACCGACACGTCCAGATCGCCGTATATGACCAGTGCCAGCGTGCGCGGTATGGGCGTGGCGCTCATGACCAGCGTATTAGGGCTTTGACCCTTTTCGGACAGTTTAGTGCGCTGGCGCACGCCGAATCGATGCTGTTCGTCAGTGACTACCAAACCCAGCTTTGCATACTCCACGCCGTCCGAGATCAGCGCGTGCGTGCCTATTGCGAGCTGTATACTGCCGTCAGCCAGACCCGCAAGCACTTCGCGCCGCCTTGTGCCCGTGACCGAGCCGGTCAGCAGTGCGCAGTGTATGCCGCGCGGTTCCAGTTCGTTAAGGGCGTTTTCGTAATGCTGGCGGGCGAGTACTTCGGTGGGAGCCATCAATGCGGCCTGCCAGCCGGCGCGCGCGGCCGCGAATATTGCGGCGAAGGCCACGGCGGTTTTGCCGCAGCCCACGTCGCCCTGAACCAGCCTGGCCATTGGCGCGGGCGCGGCCATATCGGCGACAATCGCACCGATTACGCGCAGTTGTGCGCCGGTAGGTTTGAATGCCCACTCGTCTATATACTGTTTAAGGGCGGGTTTATCCACGTCGATCACTGCGCCGCCCTCGCCGCGCGTGCGCATGGAGCCGAGCGCCAGCTGGTATATGATTAGCTGTTCAAACGCGAGATAGCGCTTTGCGGCGGCCAGCTTTTCGCGCGATTCGGGGGCGTGGGCCTGGAGTATTGCCTCGGAGTAGGTGCACAGGTTATGCTTTTGTCTCAGGCTTTCGGGCAGTACTTCGGGCACTTCAGCGGCCTCTCGCTGTGCAGCGGCGGCTATCCATGTTCTGAGCATATTTTCGGGCACGCCCGCGATTTTTTTATACAGAGGTTCTATGCCGTGGCCGCGGCAGATTTGCGGGGAGAGCATTTGCTTTACTCCCCTTCTGTACTCGGCTCTGCCATAGAGCTTCAGTGTTTGACCTTCGTGGAGCTGCTGAGCGAGCCACGGCTGGTTATACCACACGGCGACTATCGAGCCGGATGCATCGCTTATTTTGGCGCGCACTATGCACATTTTACCGAAGAACACGCGCTCGATTTTGCCGCTTATTCTGCCTTCAATTACGTCATTTCTATCGAAACAGGTTTCGCTTACGGGTCTTATATCATCCAGGTCGCGATATGCGCGCGGGAAGAAGCGCGCGAGGTCGCTCATCGTATACAGTCCCGCGTCGCCCAATGCCTGAGCGCGGCGTTCACCCAGATTTTTAAGTACTGTCAGTTCGCTGGCCATTTACCGCGACCTCCTTTATCATGTCTAAGTATACCATGTTCAAGGCGGCTTAGGCAAATTCCGCTTCATACATTTTGCGGGCAATGTCCAACACAGTGTGCAATGGGACTTCCTAAAATTGAAATTACGTGATATAATCAGTATACAATAAATATCACGAACTGATGGGGGACGTTCGACGATGACGGACAACAAGCAGTACATTGGCAAATCCGTAAACGCCATTGTGATAAGGGACGGCAAAGTATTGCTGGCATGGCGCGAATCGGACGGAGAATACAAACTATCGCTGCCCGGCTGCCCGGCGGTCGAGGGCGAAACGCCCGAGGAAACCGTAGCCCGCGGGGTACGTCAGGAAACCGGTCTATCCGTACATCCTATAACCCTGGCCGGTATGCACTTCGGCCCCGACTGGTGCGCCGCTTTCAACTGCGAACTGCTAGGCGGCAAACTAACCGGCGAAGCCGAATACGTGGACGTAGACGAGGCCCTGCGCCGCCGCGATGTGAGCGAACTCACGCGCCTGTTCCTCGCCGGCCGCGAACGCGCACTCGAAAAGGACGCCGTTTACAACATGAAAAACGCCGGGTGCTCGCTTTATCTTTAAGGAAGAACGGGGAGACGTGTTCTTTCTTTTCAGGAGAGCGAAAGAACCAAAGAAAAGC
>USEE01000038.1 GCA_900553645.1 uncultured Eubacteriales bacterium | reverse complement strand
TAAGGCAGGATTTCTGCCTTACAAAGCCTGAGAAAAAAGCCCGCCGAAATCTAAAAAGCGTCTGCTTTGAAACGCACTCCGAATGCGCGGCTGTTTGAATACGTCTTAAATAAAACTTGGCAATAGACCGCGCTTTGCCCGGTGAGGGCGCTTAATCCATACAAAAATGCACAGATAATTCAAAATGTCACGCTGGAATATACTGAGCAAATGCGATATATTATTATCCGTATAACTCTGAGCGTGTCTCAAAAATCCCTTGATCCGCGATTGAGATTTCTGTGTCACACAGCCTGATTTAGCACTGCTAAGCCTTCGGGGTTATTCCTCGGACTGACACACAATCCACTCAAACTTTGCGGGTTGTTCCGCTTGAGACACACTCCAGCGTGCTTTTGAGAAGTGACAGAGAGGGTGGTTATATGATGAAGGTATTGTTTGCCGCATCAGAGTGCGTTCCGTTTGTTAAAACCGGCGGTCTGGCCGACGTTGTGGGCGCGCTGCCTAAGGAAATACTGAAAAACAACGTGGACGTGCGCGTGATATTGCCGCTCTATCGCGAGATACCCAAGTCCTGGCGCGACAAGATGACGCACAAGCTCTACTTCTACGTAAATCTTGGCTGGCGCAGGCAATATTGCGGCATAGAAGAACTGGTTTATGAAGGCATAACCTTCTACTTTGTGGATAACGAATATTACTTTGGCCGTCCGTATGTGTACGGTCTGGGCGGCGACGAGGGCGAGCGGTTCGCGTATTTCGACCGCGCGGTGCTGGAGGCGCTGCCGCACATCGGCTTCAAGCCCGACGTGCTGCACTGCCACGACTGGCAGACCGGCATGATTCCGGTGCTGCTCAAGAGCCAGTACCAGACGCTGGACTTCTACCGCGGCATAAAGACGCTGTACACCGTCCACAATCTACAGTATCAGGGCGTGTTCTCGATCGACTATATCGAGGATCTGCTCTCGCTCGGCTCGTGGGCGTATACGTCCGACAACATCGAGTTCTACGGCGGCGCGAGCTTCATGAAGGGCGGCCTGCGTTTCTCCGACTACATATCCACGGTCAGCCCGACCTACGCGCTGGAGATTCAGTCCAGCTACTATGGCGAGCGCTTGGACGGCCTGCTGCGTTCGCGCGGCAATAGGCTGGTGGGCATACTCAACGGCATTGATACCGATGAGTACAACCCCGCGACCGATCCGCTGATATACGCCAATTACTCGCTGCGCGCGCCCTCCAAGAAGAAGGAGAATAAGACTGCGCTGCAGGAGGAGCTGGGCTTGAAGGTCGATCCCAACGTGCCGCTGATCGGCATGGTGGGCCGCCTGTCCAGCCAGAAAGGTCTGGAGCTGGTCGAGGGCGTGCTGCCCGAGCTGATGGCAACCGGCGCGCAGATCGCGGTGCTGGGCAAGGGCGACGACAAGTACGTCGATCTGTTCAACTGGGCACAGTGGAAGTACCCGGGCCAGCTCGCGGCGCGCATCGAAATGAGCCACCCGCTGGCGCATAAGATATACGCGGGCGCGGATATGTTCCTGATGCCCTCGATGTTCGAGCCGTGCGGCCTGAGCCAGATGATTTCGCTGCGCTACGGCACTATCCCGATAGTGCGCGAGACTGGCGGCCTTAAGGATACTGTGCAGCCCTACAACGAATTCACCGGCGAGGGCAACGGCTTTACCTTCACCAACTATAACGCGCACGACATGCTGCATGTGGTGCAGCTGGCGCTAAAGACTTATACCGATGATAAAAAGGTATGGAGCACGCTGGTAAAGCGCGCGATGAAGGGCTCGTATGGCTGGGATCATTCGGCGATGGACTACATAAAGCTGTATAAGCTGCTCAGCGAGGGCGACGGCACCGAGGAGCCGGGCAAGGCGGTTCAGGAAGAAGCCGCAGTGCCGCCTAAATCCCCGCGCGCACGCAAAACTGCCCCGAAAGCCGCAGCGCCGGTAGCGAAGTCCGACGAAAAGGACGACGATCCGGGCATGACGGAGGAATAATGTAAGCAATACAAAGCGGCCTTGTGCATCAGCGCAGGGCCGCTTTTGCATAGGCTGTAAGACTGACACTTGCCGATGCGCCTATATAATAGGAAGGCATACGGACAAGCAGTTTGCTAAAGCAAAAGCTGAAGCTTTCATCCGAATGAAGCGGCGTGCGCGGCCACGGCAATGTAAAGGTATATTCGGACATAAAGGCAAAAATTGAGGTGAAGCATGTGGAGCAGGAAAAACTGAGCTGGACGGTACAGGCCGGGTTCGCAAGGCAGATGCACGCGCTCGCGCCGATTGCAAAGGGCGTGCTGGCGGCGTGTGCGCTGGCGCTGATTGTGCTGACGCCGTTCGGTCTTATGGAAAATACGATGAGCGGTAAGCTGTTCCCACTGTGGTTCAGCGCGCTGCTGCTGGCGCTGTCGTGGGGCGTGCTGGCCGTCGGCGGCGCGATTGCGTGCCTGAGACGCGGAAAGGTTGAATTGGAATATTCACTTGATGCGCACACGATAAGGCTAACCGAGCGCGGCAGGCAAGTGAAGTCGGAAGAACTACCTCTGAAAGACGTAAACCAATTAAAGCGCATAGGCGACGGCATGAAATTAAAGTGCGGCCGTAAGCAGGCAAGGATATTTTGCGACAAAGTGACGTGCGAACGCATAGAAAGCATGGTATATGCAGAACGTGCATAAACGCGACTGATGAAATGTAACTGCGGAGCGTGATTTGTAATTAGAATTGCGTACCGCAGTTTTTTTGTGGCTATGGGCGAAATTGAGTGGAACGTAGGATGGAAAAATGGAAAAAGCGGCGTTGGGTGGATGCCTGACGATACGATAAAAAATCAGCGCCCCCGGCAAATGCGAAGACGCTTATGGAAATGCGTGTCAGATTTTGTGCTCGAAGTCCTCAAGAGCGCTGAAAAAACGCTCGGCATATACAAGCTGCCGCTCCTCGTCGATGCGATTAATCATACGTTGAGCGGGGAGGGAGAGGCGGAATTCGGAATTCGGAATTCGGAATCAAGGACGGCGCGACAGTACCGCATACCGTCGCGCGCAGGAAAGCGCTGCTTTCCG
The DNA here is from genome assembly GCA_900553645.1 of uncultured Eubacteriales bacterium. The sequence goes on along the minus strand of USEE01000038.1, from coordinate 5,970 downwards.
AGTATGGAGGACGCTCATACAGAAGCGCGATATATGCGGCGCAGCTGCCGCGCCCGCTCCGGTTTATGGCGGGCGCGGCCAATGAAGCGCTGCGAATATAACCAGATTGCGTCCGGATGGTAACTTCCCGCGCTCGGCTTCGATATATGGTCGAGTGCGGGCCAGCAGCCCGTAACCAAACCAGTATCGCGTCAGACCGCCCCCTTCCCGCGCTTAACTTCGATATATGGTTAAGTGCGGGAAGCGCCCCGAATCCATCCTGAGCCGCCCCGCTTGCGTGGCGGTGAACTCACCGCGGGCGCAAAGCGGGGAATAAAGAAGTCCCGATTCGCGGTATCCCGAAACAAGAAAGATAAATGAATCGCGGGATAAAAGCCAGAAACGAAAACCAGTAAAGCCGCTGACTCATAGCGAGAAACGCATATTAAATCAGTATCGCAAGCCGCCTCTCTTGTAAAGAGAACCCGTCCCCCAAAATCGAATAACAGTAATCCAATCGGGAGAAAGACAAAATCGGTTTTTCTTTGGTTCTTTCTTTTTTTCTAAAAAGAAAGAACCGTACCCCCTTCGTCCCTATCTCGCAACCTCCCCAATGTATCGCCAACCGTCCCCTTCGTCCAGATAGATTAACGCTCCTAAGCCGCCCGGCGCATTGTAGAGTATCGCATCGGGCATTAGGTCGCTGTTGAAGTCGTAGTTGACGCTTAAATCCATTATGTATTCCGGCTCATTTGCGCTATCGTCTATGCGGTATAGCTCGCTGTCGTAGTTCGTTAGGTAGAGCGCGCCGCCAAATTCGATTAGCCGCGCGCGGAGCTGTTCGCCCGCCGGGATGGGTTCCGGGGAGGCCGTGCCTTGCGGGGCGTAGAGCATCAGGTCGCGGAAACCGTATGCCTGCTCCGGGTCGGCGTGCCAGTAGTATAGATGGTCGTTTACGACTAACCAGTCACTGCCTGCGTCCGCGTCGATTAAGCGGTCGCCGCTTTCGTCAATTATGTATAGTCCCGCGCGCCCGGCTCCGTCGTCCGCACGCCCGTAGGATAACGCGTAACCGTCGTGGAATTCCGCCCCCGCAGACCAAAGCGGCGCACTTTGTATGCTGTCAGCTGTTATGAGACTGCATCCGGTTAGCAGCCCCTCGTCATACCGCGCGCATATCACACCGCTTGGCGCGGGACTTAGCCTTAACTCCACACCAGTACCAGGCGTGTATAATACCTCAAGACCGCCGCTCATGTCGCCGCGTACTAAGCGGCCTTCCTCGTCTAAGGCATACGCATACCCGCCCGTGACGATGGGTACGCTCGTCACGCGGCTCATCAGTACCTCGGGTTCGCCGCCGTCGCCGCTTATGCGCGCCCAGTCCGCGGGCATGGCCAGCTCCCGCCCGGTGTCGGGCGCATGGTCGTATGCGTCGCCTGAAGGCGTGTCCCAGCCGTTACCGTCTGATTCCTTAGCGGCAGAATCGGCTTCGCCCGCGATGAGTACATACGCATAGCCGTCGCTCACATGCGTGATCGCGCGCACTGACGGGAGCAGATCAACATCACTGCCGCCCGCCCGCCTGACGAGCGCGCCGAAACCGCTTATATATAGAAAGAAATCTTGAGCGGTATACGCGCCGCGCGACGCGGAAAGCGCAGTAAAGTCCTCGCTCGCCGCGACGAATGCACAGGGCGGCTGCTGGGTGCGCGCGTTCAGCGCCGCCTCGATCTGCGCACTGAAATCGGTTTGCCCGGACTGCACGGAAACGCTCGCGTCATCCGCAAGCGCACACATCGGCGCGGCGCACCACGCAGCCGCAAGCGCCGCGGCAAGCAGCGCGGAAATGCTTTTCTTCATATTATGACCTCCTGTAATGGGCGCAGGGATTTCATTTGGTTTCGGCTGGTATGGCTTAGGCAGAGAAAGTCGGTTCGCGCTGCCTGAACGACTAAAAGGCAAACACGCCTGAAAACCTGCCTGTGTCCAATGCCTTGCCCTCAAAAAAATCCTGCGAAAAAATCGCTTTGCGCAAGTATAACATCCATCAATGACAAAAGCGTGGCGACAGGCGCATTGGACTAAAATATCCTTATGAAACATATATATGTGTAAGAACACAAACCTATTCCACCCGAATTCTGCCTGAAAGTATGTCAATGTTAAGGCTTTTGTCAGACTAATCGATGGTCTTTATGAGCGAAATTAGATTCAAAGGCAAAAAATACCCGTAATGGGGTTGAAAGCGCAATACTTTTGTAATATAATGAATGGGACGAAAGCCCACACAGGCGCAACCAGGCAAAAACCTTGTGGAGGTAAAAAATGGCAAGTACTCATTCCCGAAACAGTATAAGGCGCGCCGTCGCGGTGCTGGTCGTGTTGCTGATCGGCATTGGCGGTTCCGGATATACTCATGTAAATGATAAAGACGGACGCAAGCTCAAGACGGAGGGCGCGCAGGTATACGCAAACGACGATCAGTCGAGCGGCGTCGTATACACGCTGGAGCCGGGCGACGAATACCAGCTTCTTGACGTGGACGAGCAGTGGTGCCGCATCCGCGTCGAAAAGGACGATGTGGAAGGCTACGCGCTGGTGATCGAGCTGGATCTGGACGTGGACGAAATACTGGCGGCTCTGAACGAGACGGAGGACGAGGCGGAAACTGTCGAGGCCGTAATCGAGACTGCGGCTGAACCGACGGTCGAGCCTACCGAAGAACCCACCGCCGAGCCGACTGAGGAGCCGATTGAAGAAGCGACCGAAGCACCCGCCGGGGACGCGACTAAAGCGCCCGAGGACACGGCGACCGAGGAGCCGACCGAAGAAGCGACTGAGCAGCCCACCGCCGAGCCGACCGCTGACGCAACCGAAGCTCCTGCCGAACCGGACGAGGGCGACGAGATCGAGCGCGAATACGACGCGACTCACACGCCCGCACCCGAAAAGCGAGTGGGCGCGGTTGACGCGGACGAGCTGAACGTATACGCTCAGGCGGACGAAAGCTCCGATGTCGTAATGACGCTCGAGCGCGATGACGAGGTCGAAATACTGGGCGAGGAGGGCGCGTTCCTGCTCGTGTCGGCTGACGATTGGCAGGGCTATGCGCTGGCCGAGTGCATATATGAACTCAGCCACGACGAGCAGGCGGCGCTGAAAACCATGTGGGGCACGGCGGTAGTAACCGCGTCCTCGCTGAACGTGCGCAAGACCGGCTCCACGTCGGCGTCACTGCTTTATAAGATCAAGTCCGGCCAGCGCGTGATGCTGCGCGGCGTGGACGGCGACTGGTACTGCATCGAAACCGAGTCGGGCAAGGGCTATGTGCTGGGCGATCACCTGACCGTAAACGCCATAACCGGCACCAGCTACAAGCAGGGCGCAAAGGGCGACGATGTTAAGGAACTCCAGCGCCGCCTAATCGAACTGAAATACCTGGCCGGCACCGCGGACGGCAGCTTCGGCGCGTCCACCAAGACCGCAGTTAAGGCGTTCCAGAAGGACGCGGGCCTGACCGCCGACGGCGTTGTGGGCACCGGCACGCTGAACAAGCTGTTCGCGCTGGGCGAAATCAAGTTCGATGAAGAATATACCACGCTGTCCTACGGCGACTCGGGCGACGCGGTGCTCAAGCTCCAGCGCAGACTGCGCGAGCTGGGCTACATGACCGCCAACGCAACCGGCATGTTCGGCACGGCCACCAAGTCGGCGCTGGTCGACTTCCAAAAGGCCGCGGGTCTGACCGCCGACGGCGCGGCGGGCAACGCGACGCAGGTTGCGCTGTACGCCGCGAATGCACCGGCCAAGGGCGCGAACACGATAAGCGGCACGCTCAAGGTGGGCGACAAGGGCACTGCGGTAACTGAATTGCAAAAGCGCCTGATCGAACTGGGCTACCTGACCACCAGCGCGACCGGCACATACGGCGAGGCAACCAAGGCCGCCGTTAAGGAATTCCAGCAGCTCGCGGGTCTGACCGCGGACGGCGTGGCCGGTACGGCGACCATAAACGCACTGTTTGCAACCGACGCGCCCACCAAGGTGGATACCACCACATTGAAGTACGGCGACAAGGGCGATTCGGTCAAGGCACTCCAGAAGCGCCTGATCGAACTGGGCTATCTGACTGAAACCGCCAACGGTACGTTCGGCCCGGCTACTAAGGCCGCCGTCGCCGAGTTCCAGAAGGCCGCGGGCATAACCGCGGACGGCGTGGCGGGTTCGGCCACGATAACGGCGCTGTTCTCGGCCAGCGCGCCCCGCAAGGCCGACGGCACGCTCAAGCGCGGCGATCGCGGCGACGCGGTTGTGACGCTGCAAAAGCGCCTGCGCGAACTGGGCTACCTGACCGATACCGCCGACGGCATATTCGGCGACACCACTGAAGAAGCTATTAAGAAGTTCCAGAAGGCCGTGGGACTGGCCGCCGACGGCGTGGCGGGCGCGACTACTCAGACCAAACTTAACGCATCCAACGCCCCCGAAAACACCGCGGTTATACTGCGGCAGGGCTCCAGCGGCGCGGCAGTAAAGAGCCTGCAGAAGCGCCTGATTGAGCTGGGTTATCTGGGCGGCAGCGCGGACGGCAACTTCGGCACGGGCACTAAGTCCGCGCTGATGGACTTCCAGTCGGCGGCGGGACTTAAAGTAACTGGCGTGGCCGACGTGGATACTCAGGAAGCCCTCGAAGCATCCGACGCGCCCGAAAAGGGCGGCGTGACGCTCAAACAGGGCATGAGCGGCGACGCGGTTAAGCGCCTGCAGAACCGCCTGATCGAGCTGGGCTACATGACCGGCACGGCGGACGGCAGCTTCGGCGCGTCCACCAAGACCGCGGTTGCGGCGTTCCAGCGCAAGGCGGGTCTGGACGCGGACGGCATAGCGGGCCCCACAACTCTGGCTGTACTGTACGACAACGACGCGCCCAGCGCAACGCCTACCGACGATACGCTGGAGCAGGGCGACAGCGGCGACGCGGTTAAGGCACTCCAAAAGCGCCTGATCGAACTGGGCTACATGAGCGGTACTGCGGACGGCGACTTCGGCAGCGCGACCAAGGCGGCCGTAAAGCTGTTCCAGAAGCAGGCGGGTCTGACCGTGGACGGCGTGGCCGGCCCCGGCACTCAGAGCGCGCTGTTTAGCTCCAACGCGCCCAAGTACGACGGCAAGACCTCCGTCGATACCGATACGTCCAGCACCGCCGCCAAAATAATCGCGACGGCAAAGCAGTATATGGGCTGCACCTACGTGTACGGCACGTCCGGCCCCAATACGTTCGACTGCTCGGGCTTCACCTGCTTTGTGTTTAAGAAGTACGGCTACTCGCTCCTGCGCAGCGCGCAGCAGCAGGGCTACGACGACAATTACGAGCGCCTGACCCGCAGCGAGCTGAAGATGGGCGACATCGTGTGCTTCAACACGATCTCGGATAACGACCTGAGCGACCATGTGGGTATCTATATCTCGGACGGCAACTTCATCCACGCTAGTTCGGGCGGCGGATGCGTAATGATCTCCAATCTGGATTCGGGCTATTATAACAGGGTGTTCTCCTGGGGCCGCAGAATCCTCGACTGACGATGCGTTAAATTTCTCCCGACTGCCGAAAAGGGCGGTCGGGAGATTTTCGTTTTGGGTAAGATCATTTTGAGGCAGAAGGCGAAGCACAGGCTTTCAGATTGCTTCATGGCATCTGTCGCTTGTCTGTCTGAACAGAAGCAGAGCAGTTTAGACTGCGGTTCAGGCAGCCGCCAAGGCGGTTGTTCAGGCGATTATTCAGGCAGTCGCCAAGGCGTTCACAGTGCATCGAAAGACCATTTCCAGCCCGATAAGCTTATGCAGCCATACGCAAAATGCACTCAACCGGCCACAGAAAGGCCCTCTGAAGCCCCTGAAATGCCCGTATAAGGCCCTAAATGGCACGAACCAAAGAAAAGTTCAAAAAAATCCGAAAAAAAGCTAAAAAGGGTATTGACAAGGGCAGGG
>USEE01000037.1 GCA_900553645.1 uncultured Eubacteriales bacterium | reverse complement strand
CAAGGCAGCCGGGTTTGCTTCAGGCAGAAGCAGCCGGCGGCCTTTCTATTTGCGGCAAAGCGGTTCGTCACTTCACCACAAATCAGCCTCACATAAGATAACATTTCACCGCACATCACAATTATGCCAAAATGACCGGCATGTTTTACAATTCACAGGCTTTCAAATGCACTGCCATGTTCAAAATGCACCGTTTGGCTGCAAATGGTATGATGCAGATAATGCACTTAAATTATGCCTGATATAGTCATATGGCTGCAATTGCCGGCGCCATACACAACATATTTGCAACTTCCGATAAAATCACATTCATTTAGCGCACGGAAAATTAAGCTTGACAAAGCGGTAAAAGCATGGTATTTTATATGCGTTAGATGGCATTAACCAATCTGACTTATTTAATAAATATTGGTTAGCGTAAACTAACCAAGGCAAACGAATGAAAAGCGAGGATTTGCAAAGGCATGATACCGATAGTATTTTCCACGATAACCGGCAACGCTTTCAAAATTGCGGAGGCGGCGGCCGAGGTCATTCCCGATCACGTAGGCCCGTACAACATACGTTATGTAAATAAGGAAATGATCGACAAGTTCGATACCTTCGTGCTGTCGTACTGGTGCAACCACGGCACCACGGACGACGACACGATTGAGCTGCTCAGGCACATGCATGGCAAAAAGATAATAATAGGCACGCTGGGCGCGGCGCGCGAATCCGCACACGCGCAGAAAGTATGCCAGAACGTAGAAGCGCTGGTGCAAGAGCAGAACGAGCTGATCGGCCATTACCTGTGCCGGGGCAGCATAGACCTCGCCCGCACCGCGCGCCGCCTGCGCATACCCGAGGGCGAGAAGGGCCACCTGAGCCAGGAGCGGTTTGAAAAGCAGAAGGAATCGCTGGGCCATCCCAACGCCGAGGAGCTGAGCGAGCTTCAGAAAGAAATGAAAGAGTTCCTGCAAAAGCTATGAACGAGCAGAATCGGCATCGGCTGCGCGTGGTTCTGATTACGCTGTTCGGTATACTCAGCGTGCTTTCGGCGCTGATATGCGTGGGCATAGGCACGGTTGAGTTTTCGCTGGGCGAGATAATACGCGCGTTGTTTATAGAGGACGACTCCACGTCGCGGCTGCTGATATGGAACCTGCGCGTGCCGCGCATACTGTGCGGCGGGCTGGTGGGCATGTGCCTGTCGCTGTCGGGCTGCATATTGCAGGGGGTTATGCGCAACACCATGGCCTCGCCGTCCACGATCGGCGTTACCGGCGGCGCGAGCTTTATCGGCTATATAACGCTGGTCGCGTTTCCGCAATACGCGTACCTGCTGCCCATCGGCTCGATAGTGGGCGCGTTCGTGACCACGATGCTTATATATGCCTTAGCGTATCAGCGCGGCGTAAGCCCGGTCAAGATGATACTGTCGGGCATGGCGGTATCGGCGCTGTTCGGCGCGTTTAACGATATGATTAAGACGTTCTTCGCCGATTCGCTGGGCAATGCGTCGGGCTTTCTGGTGGGTGGCCTGAACGGTTCGGGCTGGTCGCATTTTCAGATGATACTGCCTTACGCGGTATGCGGCATTGCGCTGTGCTTTCTGCTGCCGTCCAAGATGAACGTGCTAATGCTGGGTGACGAGACGGCCAACGCGCTGGGTCTGCGCACGGAAGCGTTCCGCTTCTTCCTGATCGCGGTATCGTCGCTGCTTTCGGGCGCGGCTATCGCTGTGGCGGGACTTATCAGCTTTGTGGGTCTGGTCGTGCCGCACATTGCGCGCCTGATCGTGGGTTCGGACTATAAATATCTGTTCCCCGCGTCGGCGTTTCTGGGATTCACGCTGGTGGTCGTGTGCGATACGATAGGCCGCGTGATAATGCCGCCGGGCGAAATCCCGATCAGCATAATACTTTCGTTCATCGGCGCGCCGTTTTTCCTGTACCTGCTGCGCACGCGCGATAGCGGAGGTGAAGGCTGATGTATTTCGGGTTCAAGGATGTAACGATAGGCTTCCGCGACCGCACGGTGCTGGACAATGTGACGATGGACATTCCGCGCGGCAAGGTTGTCACGATAATCGGCCAAAACGGATGCGGCAAGTCCAGCCTGTTAAAGACGGTATCCAAGGCGGTTGTGCCCAAGCGCGGTCAGGTGATTTACAACGACAAGCCGATAAACGCCTATGGCCCCAAAACCATCGCACAGCATATTGCGTACCTTGCACAGGTACACACGTCGCCGCCCGATATAGACGTGCGCACGCTGGTTTCCTATGGCCGGTATCCGTACCTCAGGCTGGGGCGGCGGCTGAGCGCGGATGACGGACGCATAATCGACGATACGCTGCGCATGACCGGGCTGGAGGGGCTGGCGCACAGGACGCTGCGCACGCTCTCGGGCGGCGAACGTCAGCGCGCGTGGATCGCCATGACGGTATGTCAGCAGCCCGAGATACTGATACTCGACGAGCCGACGACCTACCTCGACATCAGCTATCAGATGGAAGTGCTGGAGCTGGTAAGGCGGCTCAACGACATGATGGGCATGACGATAGTGATGGTGCTGCACGACCTTAACATGGCCGCGCGGTACTCGGACATGCTGTACGTAATCCGCGACGGCGGCATATATGCAAGCGGCACGCCGCAGGAGGTAATCTGCGACGAGATGCTGCGCACGGTATTCCACATTAAGGCAGACATCGCGCGCGACGCGGCGCACGACTGCCCGTACTTCATCCCGCTGAACATAATAGACGGTACTGTGGGCTAATAATTGCCCTTCAGATACACCAATGCAATCAAAGGAGGCATATTATAATGAAGAAACTCGTTTCTATGCTGCTGGCGCTGTTCATGGTGTGCGCCGCGCTGCCCGTGCTGGCCGATGCGGATACGACCGATCGCGCCGAAATCCTGCGCGAATATTTCCTCGCAAAGGCCAACGAGGTAGAAGTGACCGACACCAGCGTCATATTCACGGACGCGGTATCCGAAACCCCACTGGAGATCGCCAAGAACCCGCAGAAACCTGCTGTACTGTACGGCAGCTTTGTAACGCTGTGGTACGAGGCGGGCGGCGTGGCCGCGGGCGTTATCGGCGGCGATTCGTCGATCGAGCTGTACAACCTGTACATCGGCCGCGACGTTACTCAGGATGAGGGCGTGACCGTGCTGGCCGAGTCCTCCGCGGGCAAAAACTGGAACACCGAAACCATCATCGCGTTCCAGCCTGACCTTATCATATGCAGCACCGCGATGAGCGGCTACAAGACTATCTCCGCGCCCGCCGAGGCCGCAGGCATCCCCGTCGTCGCTATGTCGTACAACGACTTCTCCGACTACCTGAAGTGGTTCAAGGTATTCTGCAACCTGAACGGCCAGCCCGAACTGTGGGACACTGTGGCTATGCCTGCGCTGGATAAGGTGGTTGACGTGCTCTGCCGCATACCCGCCGATCAGGAGAACCCGCCCAAGGTATTCGCGATGTTCTCCGCAGCCAAGGATAACATCACCGCTAACACCTCCAACACCGTGCTGGGCGGCATGATTAGCGAGATGGGCGCCATCAACATATCCGACGCGGACGCCGATTCCGATGCGGACCGCATCGAGATCAACCTTGAGTCCGTATACGCGGCCGATCCCGATCTGATCGTGGTTCAGTGCCACGCCAGCACCGATGACGACGCGGCTCAGCTCGAGGGCGTGTATGGCGACAACCCCGTATGGCAGTCGCTGCGTGCGGTGCAGGACGGCAAGATCTACTTCCTGGAGCCGCACCTGTTCCACTATAAGCCCAACAGCCACTTCGCCGAGGCGTACAAGACGCTGGCTGAGATCATCTACCCCGACATCGATTTCGGCGAATAACCAATAAAACGTCGCAAAAGTTCAGCCGGCCGGAGCTTTCTCCGACCGGCTGCTTTGAAAGGAAGATTTTTATGGCTAAGGACATACTTGTTTCCGTTTCATACGGCGCGTCGGATGAAACGCTGGCGGCGGACATAGGCCGCATAGAAAGCGCATTGCAGGCCGCAATGCCGGGCTGGAAACTGCGCCGCGCGTTCACCTCGCCGCTGGTGCGCGCAAGGTTGGCAAAGCAGGGGAAGGAAGTGCCCGATGCGGCAGGCGCAATCGCACAGGCGCGTGCGGGCGGCGCAGAACGCATAGCGGCTGCGGCGCTGCTGGTGTCGCCGGGCGGTGAGTTTGAGTCGGTTGAGGCAGCGTCTCAGGACTTGCATGTAATCACGCCGCTGCTTGCCGACGACGTTGATCTAGACACGCTGGCCGTGTACTTCGGCGAAGTGCAGCGTAAGAATGGTAGGCCGCTGGTGCTGATGGGGCACGGCAGTCCGACCAGCGGCAACCCGGCATACGCGCGCCTGCGCGAGCGACTGCCTGAAAACGTGTATCTGGCGTGCCTGTCGGGTCAGGATAACCTTGCGTGGCTTATGCCGGAGCTGCTCAGGCATTCCGAGCGCGAGATAACGCTGATGCCGCTGCTGATGTCGGTGGGCGGGCACACGCTCAAGGACATGGCGGGCGACGGCGAGGACAGCTGGAAGAGTCAGCTGGAGAAGGCCGGGTTTAAGGTGGAATGCCGCCTTACCGGCATAGGCAGGCTGGACGTGGTGCAAAGCGTATTTGTTCGCAAGGCTAAAAAGATAGTTGGCTGAATTAATCGACGCGTGACGGTATACCTGAAAATCAAACATATACAACAACGCAGACTGCCTGAAGATTAACAGGCAGTCTGCGCATTTCATATCGTGTTAAGGGGGGGAAGCCTTAGAACGCCACCTTCTCAAACAGCGCGATTGCGCAGAGTATAACCGCCAGCGGCACGTAAATGTACCTGCCCACGGCATACCATGCCTTGCCGTGCGCCGTCTTGACGCCCTCGTTTACCGCTTCGAGGAACACATCCTTCTTCATCACATAGAACCACGATACCGCGCCCAGCATAGCGCCGATCGGTATGATGTAGATCGACACCATGTCCATCCACGGCCCCCACTTCGATATGGCCTCCATGCCGATGCCGCTGCCCAGGCATATCACGCACAGTATGCCCAGCACCGCCTTGCGGTCGAGCTTGGGAAACTTGTGCAGCAGCGATTCCGCCACGGCCTCGAACATGTTCTGGAGCGAACTCACGCCCGCGAATATCATCGCCACGTACAGTATCACCGCGAAAAGCTGGCCCATGGGTATGCCCTGCAAAATGGTGGGCAGTGTCACGAAAAGCAGTCCGGGCCCCGCGCCCACGTCCAGTCCATATGAGAAGCACGCCGGTATTATGACCAGCGACGCGACGACCGCCGCAATTGTATCGAACAGGGCCGTGTTCTTGGACACAGACACCACGTCCTCGTTTTTAGGCAGATACGCGCCATACACGATCATGCCGCTGCCGGTTATCGACAGTGAGAAAAACGCCTGACCCATCGCCCAGATCCAGACCTGCGGATCGGCCAGCTTTTCCCAGCGCGGCGTGAACATGAACTGATACCCCGCGGCTGCTCCGGGCAGCATCGCTACGCGTACCGCCAGTATTACGAATATTATAAAGAACAGCGGCATCATGATTTTGTTGGTGCGCTCGATGCTGTGCGCGCCCAGAAACAGCGTGAGCAGCGTGCCCACTACCACAATCACATGATAGGGAACCACGGAAAAGGGATGCTGAGAGAACGACGCGAACCATTCAGCCGTGTCGATGCTAAGCAGCGTGCCCATCACGGAATCGACCAGCGCCTTCAGCACGTATGATATTATTACCGCATAGCCGATCGCGATGCACATGGAACCCGCCAGCGGCAGCCACGCCATGAGCCCGCCCAGCTTGCCCATGGTCTTGCCGCGCGTCGCCCAAGCGTTTTCATACGCGCCCAATGTGCCCGTGCCCGCGCGCCGGCCGACCGCAAATTCCGCAGGCAGACCTACAAAGCCGAATATCACTATGAAAAGCAAGTATATCAGCAGAAAAGCTCCGCCGCCGTTTGCACCCATTTTGCTGGGAAAGCCCCATACGTTCGCCATGCCAACTGCCGAGCCAACCGACGCCAGTATGAAGCCCCAGCGGCTGGCAAAACTTTTCGACTGATGCTTTTTTTGATGTTCCATTTATCGTTTCCTCTCCACAATGTAAAAAATGCTCGCATGTATTGTAACGTTTTAGCGCGAAAAAGTCAACCACAAAATAGACATTATCCTCGCGTAATCTAAAAAGCATGTCTTAATGCAGCACTATTGCAGCTTATATTAATGTGCTGCGTTAAGAATTATTGCGGTGGGCGCGACTGCACCGCAATGCAATCGTGCGGAGAGCATGTTTCAGAATTGATTTTAAGTCATACGCAGAAAGTCTGGCAAAATGCGTCTGCCTATATAATATAATAGGAAAAATCACCTGCTTTAATCGGAAAATGCTTATCAAAAAACAGATGCCGTTTGCTGTCTTATCAACAACAAACGGCGGTTGCTAAGTCAATTACAATGCGCAGGCACTGCGGCGCAGGACTCAGCCCTTATCATCCAAAGGCTTTATTTCGATAGTCCGCCCGCCCAAGCTCTCGTACACTCGGTGCGATATGGACAGCACGGTCCTGCCCACAGACGCTCGGCGCAGTGCATCCAGCACGCGCGCCTCGGTGTCCGCGTCCAGATTGGCTGTGATTTCGTCCAGCAGCAGCACCGCAGGATCGGCGGCGGCGGCGCGCGCTATCGAAAGCAGCTGCCATTCGCCCTGAGAGAACATGCCGTCCGAGCAGGGCGTATCGTACCCGTCCGGGAATGTGCGTATTACCGAGTCAAGCCCCGCAAGCTGTGCGGCATTCTGCGCCATATCGCGGCTTATGCTCGGGTCGCCCAGCGTGATCTGGTCAAGCACAGTGCCGGGCACGCGCGCAAAGTGCTGCTCGACGCAGCCGATGCAGCTTCGGCGCGCGCCGTCCGAAATCTGCGATACGTCCACGCCGCCGATGGTGACTGTGCCCTTCTCAGGCTTGTATAGCCCCAACAGCAGCTTGAACACTGTACTCTTGCCCGCGCCGGTGCGGCCGACCAGCGTCACCTGCTCGCCCGACTTGACGGTGAAGGACAGGTCGGACAGCACCTTGCGGTCGTCGTAGCCGAACGTTACGTGCGTGAGCGCCACGTCGCCGCGCGGCCCCTTCTTGGAAACGTCCTCGGCGGGTATCTCGCGCTCGGGCTGGGCGAGGAACGCGTCTATGCGCTTCACGCCCGCCATTGCGGACTGTATGGTCTGTATCTCCATGCCCAGCGTTTCAATGGGCGTGAATATACGGGATATATAGTTGATTATCGCGACGGAAGTACCTACCGACATGCTAAACAGCGTCAGCACCTGCGCGTTGCCAGACGCGGACATCAGCATCACTATGCCCACGACCGCCACGTTAATCATGTTCACGACGGGGGAGTATATCGCGTCGTAAAAGTTGGTCTTTTCAACGGCGGCATAGCTTTCGCCGATGCGCTTGTCGTATCGCTTTTCCATGTACGATTCCAGACCCAGCGCGCGTATCGTGCGTATGTTGTGTATGGCCTCAGGCACCTGACCGGAAATTGCGGCCACGGCCTGACGATTCTCCAACTGCGCCTTCAGCATACGCTTCTGCACATGGCGCGTGAATATGGTCAGCAGCGGCAGCACCAGCACAAGCAACAGCGCAAGGCCGGCGTTTTCAATGGCTATGACGACGAATATCGATATTATGCGGCACGCGTCCGCAATCATCGATATGATGCCGGACGTGAACAGCGCCTCGACCGTATCGACATCGCCCGAGAAGCGCGCGGCGACTTCGCCGGGATTCTGCGCGGATAATGTGGAGGCAGGCAGCCGGGTGAGCTTTAATGACATATCAGAACGCAGCGCGTGCGTCATCTTCTGGCCGAATATCTCAAGCAGGGTTTCCTGCCCCGACGCCAGCACGCCTTCCAGCGCCAGACTGCCAAAATACATCAGCGCCGCGGTGAACGCCAGCGGCATACCGCCCGTCAATCCGTCGATTATGCGCGCCAGCAGCAGCGGCGGCAGCAGCGACGCCAGTACCGACGCAGCCGCGCACAGCACCGTACCCAGCGCAAGCAGCTTATGCGACGCGGCGGCGGCGCGCACGGCGGCAAATACTCCGGGCTTTTTATTGCGCTTCATTCTCTGCACCTCCAGTCTGACTTTCGTACAGCGAGCGGTAATCGGGTATGGCCGCGCATAGCTTGTCATGCGTGCCCACCGTAACGCCGCCGTTTTCCATAAACACGATCTGCTTCATTTCGGGGAAGTGATACAGCCTGTGGGAAATCAGTATCACAACCTTGTCCTGAGCATACTTTTTAAGGTTCTCAAACACGGTGTCCTCGGTGGAGCGGTCCAGCGCCGAGAACGGGTCGTCCAGCACCATAACCGGCCGCGGATGAGCCAGCGTGCGCGCCAGCGCCAGCCGCTGTGCCTGACCGCCCGACAGCCGCACGCCGCTGCTGCCGACTACCGTGTCCTTGCCCTGCTCCATCGCGCGGACTTCGCCGTCCAGTGCGGTGAGCTTCAGATATTGCATCGCGTCGCCGTCGTCGCCGCAGAGCACATTTGCCTCGACCGTATCGTTCCACAGCTCGGGATCATGGCCTAAATAGCCGACCTCGGACGATATTTTGCGCGGCTCCAGCGTGGACAGCTCCCGCCCGCCTACGCGTATAGAGCCTTCGTAAGGCTGCTCGCACAGGAACGCGCGCCCCAGTGTGGACTTGCCGCACGCGACCGGGCCGGTCACGCCGATTATGTCGCCGGGTTGTGCGTTAAGCGTAAGCCCGCTGAACATCTTTTCGCCGCCGTCGTAGGCAAACGACAGATCGCTGATTTCGACAGTCTTGCGCGCGGCTATCTCCAGCGGTGCGAGCGTGTCGGACGTTTTCATCAGCGGCTTTATGCGTTTCCACGATACCTCGGCCTTCTGCACCGCGTTGAACAGCTTTGCAGCCTTGGACGACTTGGTGGACATCTTTATGAAGCAGGACAGGAAGGTGGTAAACGCCGCAATGTCCCACGCGCGCCAGCCCGTGCCCAGTACGTTCTTCGCGCCGAACCAGAGTATGAATATTACGCTCAGGTTGGACACGACCAAATACAGCGGCGGCAGCGCCGACTGCCATACGTTGGAGCGGACGGCGGTGCGCTCATAGTTGTCCAGCGCGGCCTCATACTGCTGTCTCTTATACACATCTGACGCTGCCGACGA
>USEE01000036.1 GCA_900553645.1 uncultured Eubacteriales bacterium | reverse complement strand
GTGTACAGATAGCCCGGATAGCCGCGGCGGCCGGGCACTTCCTTACGCGCGGCGGAAACCTCGCGCAGCGCCTCGGCGTAGTTGGTTATATCGGTAAGTATAACCAGTACGTGCATACCCTTTTCATAAGCCAGGTATTCGGCCGCGGTCAGCGCCATGCGCGGGGTCGCGATACGCTCAATGGCCGGGTCGTTCGCCAGGTTCATGAACAGCACGGCGCGCTCGATAGCGCCGGTGCGGCGGAAGTCGCTTATGAAGAAGTCGGCTTCCTCAAACGTAATGCCTATCGCGCCGAACACGACGGCGAAGTTGCTGGAATCGCCGCCCAGCACCTTGGCCTGACGCGCGATCTGCGCCGCCAGCTGTGCGTGGGGCAGGCCGCTTCCCGAGAACACGGGCAGCTTCTGGCCGCGAACCAGCGTGTTAAGGCCGTCGATGGCCGATATACCGGTCTGAATGAACTCGCTGGGATAGTCGCGCGCCGCGGGGTTGATGGGCGAACCGTTCATATCCAGCCGCATTTCGGGGATAATCTCGGGGCCATTGTCGCGCGGGCGACCCATGCCGTCGAATACGCGACCCAGCATATCCATACTCACGCTCAGCTCAATGCCGCGACCCAAGAAGCGCACGGAGCTGTTGTCAATGCGCAGACCGTTGCTGGACTCGAACAGCTGCACCATCGCCTTATCGCCGTCCACCTCCAGCACGCGGCCGGAGCGCTTCTCGCCGTTTGCCTGTTCAATCTCGACCAGTTCGTCGTACTTTACGCCGCTTACGCCCTCGACCAGCATCAGCGGGCCGACGACCTCGCGTATAGTAGAATATTCTTTAAGCATCGTCAAACGCCCTCCGTCAGCGCGCTCATCTGGTCGCTAAGCTCGCTCTCTATGCTGTCAAAGTCGCGTATGTCTTCCTCGGGTATATACTTGGCGCGGCCAATGCGCTCGCGCACCTTAAGGCCCGTCACCTTGCTAAGATCCGCGCCCGCGTCCAGCGCCGCCGAGCCGCGCTCGAGGTACTGAATGATGAGGCGGAGCATACGGTACTGCTTTTCGAGCGAGGTATAGGTATCCACTTCGTCGAACGCGTTCTGGTGCAGGTAGTCCTCGCGGATCATGCGCGCGACTTCCAGCTTGAGCCTGTCCTTCCAGCTCAGCGCATCGATACCGACCAACTGAACGATTTCGTTAAGCTCGGATTCGTCCTGCAGCGTGGCCAGCGCCTGCTGACGCAGCTGCATCCAGTCGGGCGCAACGTTATCGTTGAACCAGCGCGACAGCCTGTCCACGTACAGCGAATAGCTCTGCAGCCAGTCGATTGCCGGGAAGTGGCGCTTGTACGCCAGCGACGCGCTCAGACCCCAGAACACCTTTACTATGCGCAGCGTGGCCTGGCTTACGGGTTCGGATATATCGCCGCCGGGCGGGGAAACCGCGCCGATTGCGGATATCGCGCCGGTGCGGCCGTCGCTGCCCAGGCACTCGACCCAGCCCGCGCGCTCGTAGAACTCGGCGATGCGGCTGGCGAGGTAGGCCGGATAGCCTTCTTCACCGGGCATTTCTTCAAGACGGCCGGACATTTCACGCAGAGCCTCGGCCCAGCGCGACGTGGAGTCGGCCATGATAGCCACCTTATAGCCCATATCGCGGAAGTACTCGGCGATGGTTATGCCGGTGTATATCGACGCTTCGCGCGCCGCAACGGGCATGTCGGAGGTGTTGGCGATAAGCACGGTACGCTTCATCAGGCTTTCGCCGGTGCGCGGATCGTGCAGCTCCGGGAACTCCATCAGAACGTCGGTCATCTCGTTGCCGCGCTCGCCACAGCCTACGTATACGATTATGTCCGCGTCAGCCCACTTTGCAAGCTGATGCTGAACCACGGTCTTGCCGCTGCCGAACGGGCCGGGCACTGCCGCCACGCCGCCGCGCGCGATCGGGAAGAACGTGTCGATTACGCGCTGGCCAGTTACCATGGGCTGATCGGGCGCGATCTTTTCTTTATAGGGACGGCCGCGGCGCACCGGCCAGCGCTGAAGCATGGTCAGATTGACGGTGCCGTTTGCGGTCTTGAGCGTGGCCACGGTTTCGTCCAGCGTGTAGGATCCGGACTTGATCGCGGTGATTTCGCCCTCGTATTCAGCGGGCACCATTATGCGGTGCTCCACTACCGATGTTTCCTGCACAACGCCGATTATGTCGCCGCCCTTAACAATGTCGCCCTTTTGGGCGCGCGCCTTGAAGTTCCACTTCTTGTCGTGATCCAGCGACTTAACGTCCACGCCGCGCGTGATGCGGTCGCCCGCCTGAGCATATATCGTGGTCAGCGGGCGCTGTATACCATCGAATATCGATTCAATAAGTCCCGGCCCCAGTTCGACCGAAAGCGGCGAGCCGGTGGATGTTACCGGGTCGCCCGGCCCCAGGCCGCTGGTCTCTTCATAAACCTGTATGGACGCGCGGTCGCCGCGCAACTCGATAATTTCGCCAACCAGGCGCTTATCGGACACGCGCACCACGTCGTACATACGGCTGTCGCCCATTCCGGAGGCGACTATCAGCGGGCCGGCAACCTTTACTATGGTTCCCTGCTGCATTATTTACACTTACCCCACTTTCAGATGCCGCGGCGCGCTGTTATTTCGCCGCGCGCGGCATTTGCGTCCGCGCCGGACGCGCCTCACTGATTCATCAATATGTCCGCGCCCACGGCCTTTTCCATATTGGCCTTCATCGCCGCGCGCGCGTAGCCGCTGGTGCCGCCCGCACCGGGTATGGGTATTATCGCCGGGGTGGGCATGGTTTTGTACTTGGATATTGTCTCCTCAATGCCCTGCGCGGTGCGCTCGGTCACAAGGATTATCGAATACCCCTCTTTAGCCAGCGCGTTAACCGCGTGGGACGCTTCTTCGGGCGTTTCCACGGGTTCCACGCGCAGTCCTACCGCCTGAAACGCCAATACCGCGTCGCGCTCGCCCACAGCCGCCATCTTAGTTGCCATACATATCACGCAGCCTTTCGCGCAGCTTGTCCACCGGGAAGCGGTTTATCAGCGCGGTCATAATCATGCGCACCGCCGCGGCTTCGCGCTCGCGCGCGATCATATAGCCCACCAGCGGAAGCATACTGAGCGGCTCGTACCGGTGCTCCTCGATCATATCCTTAAGATAGTCGTCGCGCAGCTTTTCAACCGGCGTGAGATCGCCCGTCTGTTCGCTCTCCTCCAGCGCGCGCCTCAGGCGCGGCCAGTAGTCCTTGCCATCATATAGTTCGCGCAGGTCGGCGATGCTTTCGGCGGCGGCCAGCTTTTCGATGTTCACCTTGCCGCCGGGCAGCATGAGCTTACGTGCGAATTCGCCCGTGCGCCCCATAGCGCGCACGCGCAGCCTGATAAGCAGATTAGTCAAGTCCACCTGTGCGACAAAGTAATCGCGTATCTCGCGGGGCGCGCCGTGCCTTAGATTGCGCTCAATCTGGCGGTAGGTGGCCTGATCCAGCCTTGCGTCAATCGCAAGCGGATCCACCTTAACCGCGGTTTCGCCAATCAGTTCCTCGGCGGTCTGTTTAAGCTCGGGAGCGAAGGCGTCGAAGTGACCGTCGCGCACGGCCTTAACCGCGTCATCGGCGCTCACCGTGCCGCCGTGCATCAGCGGCAGACTGTCCGCCTCGCCGATTCGCCCCAGCGCCTGCGCCTTGATCAGCAGCTTTAGGTTATGCGCGTCGTAGCGGTATCCGAAGCAGTCCGTCACGCGCCGGTCGCTGGCGGCCTCGGCCATCAGCTCGCTGGCGTCGCGCACATGGCGCTCGGCCAGCTCCTCAACCTCGCGCTGATTGGACGCATCGCCCCAGCCCATCTCGCCCAGCATACGGCAAAACTCCTGCGGCGTACGGGCCGCAAGCAGTCTTTCCAGCCCGGCGCGGCCCAACAGTCCCCTTTCGAGCACTCGCACGCGGCCAACCGCATATGCCTGACTCGTTGCCATAATTCACATCATCTCCCGCCCATGAGCCGCAGCCCCGGGCGCAGTCGTCATTGTTCCGGGAAAAGGAGCTTGAGCACGTCGCCCTCTATACCGGCGCGCGCCTCGCTCATCAGCGCTTCGTAGGTGCACATTATGTCCGCGCCGCCGTCGCTGAGTATAAACCCGCCGCCGGTCTCGCGCCGCTCGCTGCCCACCTTGAGCTGACCCTTGCGGCCCAGCTTCTTCAGCTCCTCGTTAACGCTTTCGATAAACTCGGGCGTGAATATGCGCTCGTCGGCCTTGGAGAACACAACCGTCTCGGTGCCTGACGCGCTGGCTATCAGCTGCTTTCGCGCAAACTCGCGCGCCGTCGCCACGTCCATAGTGCGCATACGCTCAAGCGCCTTTTGAAAAGCCTCGTCTATTACCTCGCGCTTGGAAGCCAGCAGCTCCTTGCGCATGTCCAGTTCCGCCATGCGCAGCATACGGTCGCGCATTTCGTCGCCCTGTGCCTGGGCGTCGCCCATGGCCTTTGCGCGGGCGTCGGCCACGCGCTTATCGCTGGCGGCGCGGTTCTTCTGCGCGCGCACGTCGGCGTCGGAAAGTATCTGGGTCGCGCTTTTGCGCGCGTCTTCGAGTATCTTATTGCGTATGGAATCAGTACTTAGCAAGTCTGCCTCCCTCCTTCCTTGGGACGTGCGGTCATTTAGATTATGAACCACACCATCAGGAAGGAAGCCAGCAGCGCCAGAACCGCGTAGGTCTCAACCATAACGGTCATGACTATACCTTTACCGGAAGCCTCAGCGTTGCGGCCGACCATGCCTATCGCGGAGGAAGCGACCATGCCCTGATATACGGCGGAGATAAGGCCAACTATCGCGATGGGCATGCAGGATACGAACACGGCCCAGCCCTGCTGTGCGGTAAGGGAGATCATGCCGCCCAACACGTTGGTCTTAATCAGCACGATAAAGCCGATCAGGAAGCCGTATATACCCTGAGTACCGGGCAGAACCTGCAGAACCAGGCACTTACCGAAAGCTTCGTCATTTTCCGCAACAACGCCCGCGGTCGCCTGACCAGCGATGCGCACGCCGTAAGCCGAGCCGATACCGCCCATGACTACCGCCAGGGCCGCGCCTATCAACGCGATTATCTGTCCAAGTTCCATTGTGTAATTCCTCCTAAATCTCAATTTACGGGCTTATTACCCGTCTGATTCGTTTTTGAGTTAAGGCTTCAGGCCGCTTCCTTCTGCGCTATATCGACGTACTTGGTCTTATTGCACAGGGGCTTGAACGCGCGCCCGCCGTCTTCATAGAAGCGGGAGAAGAACTCGATGTACTGCAGGCGGCAGGAGTGTACGTATGCGCCCAGCGCGTTTATCGCAAGGTTGAATACGTGGCCGCCCACGAATATGATCGCCGCCAGTATCATGGTGAGCGGATTGCCCGTCCACAGCATGTTAGCGACAAGGTTGATAACCATGCCGATAACGCCAGTGGCCAGACCCATGCCGAACAGTCGCGCGTACGAGAGCAAATCGCTCAGGTAGCTGGACACGCCGTAGAGCTTGCCCAGACCGCCGCCGATGCGCATGATAATATTCTTCTTATCGCGCGCGCCGAACAGCACGATCACCGCCACGCCCGCCAGCGCCATGTACTTGCCGATCTCGCTGAACACGGCCGGGAAGCCCGCCATGGGCAGCGCCAGCATCACGACGCCCAGCAAGGCCGCGATCCACGAGAACTGGTCAAACACCGCGTCCATAGGTTTATGCCGCTTAAAGTTCATGTACGCGGCTACGCAAAGGCTGGCGATTATGTGCACCATGCCCAGGCCCACGCACAGTATCATCATCTCAAGCGGCTTATCCATGGGCGCGAACAGTATCGCGGGCACGTTTATGCCGAACCAGCCGCCGTAAAGCACGCCCCAGAACAGCGTCGCCGCGCCGCCCGCGACGAGTATCTTTGCAATGTCGCCGATGGTTCCGCGGGGCTTGAGCAGTTTTACCGCCAGCGCCGCGATTATGCCCATCAGCACGCCGTAGCCCGCGTCGGACACCATCATGCCAAAGAAGCATATGAAGAACGGCGTCATTACGAGCGTCGGGTCTATGCCGCGGTAATTGGGCAGCGAGTACATCGCGATTATCGACTGATAGGGGGCCAGGAACTTATTGTTTTTTAGCATCGTGGGCGGGTTTTCGTCGTCCGCCGGGTCGAGCAGTTCGACCACGCAGCTGGGCGAAACCTCGTGCAGACGCTTGTCCACCTCGTCGGCGTTTTCGGCCGGAACCCAGCCGGTCATCATGAACGCCGCCCTGGTGCCCGCCAGCAGCGTACCGGCGCGTTCGCGGTCGCGTTCGAGCGACATCACGTCGTACAGCACCTTGAGCCGCTGGAGCTGGTCGCACATCGAGCGCGCCTGATCGTCCAGCTGAGCATGACTTTGGCGCAGTTCGTTTATGCGCTCCTTCAGCTTTTCGATATTGGCGGCGGGTGTGCCGGTGTATTCGGAGAAGTTTTCCTGATTGAAGTCGGAATCCTTGAGTATGCGGTTAAACTTATTCCACTCGTCCAGGGGGCTTACCGCAAATATATGCGCACCGTCCTTGTCGGTGGACACCACATCGAACCGTCCGGCCAATCCGGCCTCCTCGATGGCGGCGCGCGTTTCGTCCACGCGGCGCGCATCCATAAGCCCCAGCGTGGCCATTGTAAGCCGCGTCTGGCCGATAAGTTCGAGCGGTTCCATAAGCGCCCGGTAGGGATTAAGCTGCGCTATGCGCGTCAGTATCCGGCTTTCCTCGGACTTGGCCTCCATGTGGCGGCGGTCGATCGCCTCCAGCGCGTCGATGGTTTCCATTGATTCGTTCATCGACGCCCATGCGGCGGCAACCTCGTCGTCCCCGGCGGTCGCCCTCGGCGCGAGCAGGCTCTTTTTTGCCGTATCGAATTTGCTCAGCTTGCCTATCGCCCATTTAAAGCGGGTAAGCGTCTGCTCGGTACGCTCCAGCTCGTCGTCGTCGGAAATGGCCCAACGCTTCATCTCTTCGCCGCCCACAGGTTCAATCTGTACGCAGCCCAGCTTTTGCAGCGCGCGCAGCAGCTTTTTCCTGTCGGACGTAACCGCGACCAGGTTGATCTTCTTCATCTCAACGATCGCCATTGTTCACAATCCTTTCGAAGATCAGATCCGCGGCCATGTTGACGCGCTGGCGTGCTTCTTTACACATCGCCTCGCGTTCAGCGGCGCGGCGCACGTTAAGCAGCTTAATCTCGCCCTGCACGCTCTGTCTGCGCTCCTCAAGCATACGCTGCGCCTCGTCGCGAATATCGTGCGTTGCGGCGCGTTCCTGCGCCATGCAGGCCTCGTCGACCGACTTAACCATGTCGCGGGCCTGCCTGGAGGCGTCCTTTACGATATTGTCCGCCTCCTGCTCCATCTTTTCAATCTGGAGCATTATGCTTTCGGACAACTTATTCACCTTCCTTTCCTCTGAGCATGGCTTAAAATACAAACCTGCAAGTTCGGGGTGGGCGTATCGTCTGTCAATGGCAAATGGCGCATTCACGGCAAAGCGCCGCCCGAAATCACAGGTTCCTGCATTTAAGCCGCTCTAAAAAATCATATCGTCAGGCATCACTTGGTGCCAAACAGACGGTCGCCCGCATCGCCCAGACCGGGTACGATGTAGCCATGCTCGTTGAGCTTCTCATCGACGGCGGCGACGAATACGTCCACGTCGGGATGCTCCTTCATTACGCGGTTGATGCCCTCGGGCGCGGCGATCAGGTTCATCATCTTGATCGACTTGCAGCCGCGCTTCTTGAGGAAGCTGATAGCCGCCACGGCCGAGCCGCCGGTCGCCAGCATGGGATCGACCAGTATTATGTCGCGCTCCTCGATGTCCTTGGGGAGCTTGCAATAGTACTCGACCGGCTCCAGGGTGTTAGGATCGCGGTACAGGCCGATGTGACCCACGCGCGCCGAGGGAACCAGGCGCGTTACGCCGTCCACCATGCCCAGGCCCGCACGCAGTATCGGCACCACGGCCAGCTTCTTGCCCGCGATTTCCTTGGCGGTGCACTTGCAAATGGGGGTTTCTACCTCAATATCCTCCAGCGGCAGATCGCGGGTTACTTCGTACGCCATCAGCATCGACACCTCGTCGAGCAGCTCGCGGAACGCCTTGGTGCTGGTATCCTTGGAGCGCATAAGCGATACCTTATGCTGTATCAGCGGGTGATCCATCACAACCAGTTTGCTCATTTTATGTATCCTCCCAGTACGTATGTGTGTACGGCGATTCAGGCCGCATAGCGTTTTTATTATACAACAATTTGAAGCAGTATTCAACGTTCGCGACCCCAAATGCAAAAATTTATCAGCCTGCAAGCGCGTAATTTCACATTTTTCGGCATTTTGCGTCCGGCAATGTAAATTGACGACTGCTTTCCGCCACATATGATAATCTTTTGGCGCATTTCGTGACCAATTTATCGATATAATTTTTGCCTTCAAAACGTACAGAGCCGCCTTTTCTTGCGACATAATTTCATTTTTGTCTTAGGACAAATCTTGTGCTTTGTCTTACGCGTTAAGGCTGTTTGCGCAAGATTGCACACGTACTATCGCGCTGTGCGTTTACGCCGAGTGTCGGACTTAACCATGAAAATTATTATCAGGCATTAAAAAAGGCGCGCTCATCAAAGTGATGAACGCACCTGTGTGTTCATTTGCGAGATATGCCGGTAAGCCGAGTTCTGTCGTGAACGGCCATCTATCTAGTCCACTCGTCACCGAATGGATCAAGCGATACTGGGGAGTCGGCGGGCCGCCATAGCACTCCCGCTACATCTTGCACCGAATGGGGTTTACATGACGGAAAAGTCGCCAGTCCGCCGGTGAGCTCTTACCTCACCTTTCCACCCTTACCCAGCCGGAGCCGGGCGGTATCTCTCTGTTGCACTTGTCCTGAAGTCGCCTTCGGCGGATGTTATCCGTTATCCTGCCCTATAAAGCCCGGACTTTCCTCATACACGGCCTTTCGGCACTGTGCACGCGGCTGCTCGGCTTACTCGGATTCCTATTATACACACTCCGTCCCGTCCCTGTCAAGCGGCGGTCCCGTGTCGGGACGGCCAAGCGGTGCTGCCGCACCGGGCAACAAAGCGAAAGCCGGTTGCGTCCGCTGACTTTTCTGTGGCGCTCTGCCAGGATTGCACCCAGGCCCCTACCGGTGTTGGCTCGCCAGCACCGGACAGACTGTCGAAAAACCTATATAACGAAAAGGGTCGTCCGCCCTACCC
>USEE01000035.1 GCA_900553645.1 uncultured Eubacteriales bacterium | reverse complement strand
TACTTTCAGCAGTGTAATTGCAAAGCTTAATGACGGCGACAAAGTTGGTGTTCTGTCAACTCAAAATGGTTGGTGCTATATACGTGCTGCTGTTAAGGGTACTATCGTCGAAGGCTACGTATCTGCAAGATACCTCAAAGCCGACACCGAACCTACACCTACTCCCGGCACAACGTCTAAACCAGATTCCGCATCGACAAATGCCCGCGTTAGCACAAGCGGTAGTAAGTTGAAATTGCGTGCAAGGGCTTCTTCCTCCGCTTCTGTCATAGCTCGTATGCCGAACGGTTCTCAGTTAAAAGTGCTTGATACTGTCACCGGCTGGTATTACGTACAGTATGCAGATAACAGCGGTAAGGTGTATAAAGGCTGGGCCTCCTCCCAGTACATAACCGTGATAGCATAATAATGCGCTTACTCACGGCACACGCCATTCCGGGCGGACGCGAATCCCGCGTCCGCCCGGTTTCTTTGCCCCCCTGCGCAGATTTTCGACAGGGTTGTGGCTTTTCTTAACAGACTATCATTTTTCGACAAGTTTCACTTGTAATATCGTGCCAATCATTTGGTTTTAGCCACGTTCATATGGTCAATTGATTTTTCGAGTAGTTTGCGTATAATTAATATTAGCAATAGATAGTTGCAGCGTGTATACACATCCGAGCCGCATTTCTGTTTCTTTACACAGCACATTGCCAGCATATCACCCTGCATATCGCCAGCCGTGCGGACACGCTCAACGCGTTCGCGCGGTCTTTTCTTTTATGGCTATACCGCGCCGTTTGTGAACAGCTTCAGTATCGACGCTTCCACGCCCGTATTCGCGTCGATGTACACCAGATACCGGCTCTGCCCCAGCGAACAGGTGAACTCGTAACAGAGCTGTTCGCCCTTGAGCGGCCCGTCGGTGCGCTCGGTGGGTATCAACGCCATGCGCGCGCTGATTATCGTCAGGCGGCTATTAACCGAATCCAGCGCCTGCTGATACGTAAGCGTCGGTTCAGGCAGCGTGCGCGGCACATGGCTGCGCCAGTAGTTGCCCGCCTCCAGCCCTACTACGCGCCCGCCCGACACCTGTACCTTGATAAGGTCGGGATACAGCGTCACGCCGTCCTGCGTGGCGGTGAAGTTGACCACGACCACGCCTTCGTTAAGCTGGGTATAGTTGGCGGCCATGCCGTCGAAGCCGCGCTCCGCAAGGTACTGCGCCGCGATGCTTATTGCGGCCTGCTCGTCCTGCTGTGCGCCGCTAACCTCGCCCGCAACCACACCGTACGACGGCAGCATGTATATCACGCGCCCGCCGGTCTTTGTTATAAACAGCTCCAGTTCGCCTATCTCGGTCGCGCATGTTATGTCGTACCCCGGCACGGGCAATTGCGATGTGCCGGTCAGGCGTGCCTCGCCGCCCGCGTATTCGCGCGCGATTTCGAGTGCACGCTGCTCGTCCACGTCGCCCGTGCCCAGCGCCTTGAACCCGCCGCGCTCGCCGTCCGAGAACGGCCCGTCGTATATCAGCGTGGGATAGCTCAGGTTCTCGCGCGCGATGGCGCTCATGTCGACGTCGCCCGTGCCGCGCTCGGCCCAGTTGTCCAGCGCGTCCATGTCGTACATTATGTCGTTCATTTCGCTCAGGCGTTCCTGTATCGTCTGCAATTGCGATATATCGTCGTCGGATATGGGGCGGCCTTGGGTTATGCCCTCGCTGAGCGCCGCGCCGTAGTCGGCGATCTGGTTGACGAACTTGAGCGCCGCGTTAAGCCCGTCGTGCGCGGCGGGCAATGCGGACAGATTCTGCGCCGCGCCGTCCGCCTGACGCGCGATATTGCCCAGGCGCAATGACGCGGCCTCGGGGCTGTCGCTGATTATCAGCTTCTCCAGCTCGATTTCGAGGTTGCTCAGGCGCTCCACGCCCTCCCACCATGCGCGCTTGTATACCGCGTCCAGTTCGCTCCTGTACACATCCAGCTCGCCCCGGTACGTCTCAAGCGCCTGCGCCTGTACGCCTGCAAATGTGCCCACACCCACCAGCGCCGCGGCCAGCACGCCGCCCGCTATCCATTGCCATGCCTTTACCTTCATACGCACGCCCCCTGCCTAAACCGCAAATCGGTGGTTGCCGATCACGGTCACGGTCGTGCGGCTGAATATCCACGAATCGGACGCGGTGCTGGGATTATAATAGTAGAGACTCCCGCCCGACGGGTCCCAGCCGCCCAGCGCGTCCTGCGCCGCGCGCTTGCTTTCGGCGTTGGGCGTGAGGTTGATCTGGCCGTCGTTGACACAGCTAAAGGCGTTGCGCTGATATATCACGCCCGCGATTGTGTTTGGGAACTGCGACGAGCGTACGCGGTTGAGCACCACCGCCGCGACCGCAACCTGCCCCTTGTAAGGTTCGCCGCGCGCCTCGGCGTATATCAGCTTGGCCAGCAGGGTAACGTCGCTGGACGAATACCCGCTCGACGACGACGTAGACGAGGCAGTCACCGACCCGGACAGGCTCACTCCCAGCTTGGCGGCGGTCGCGGGGCCGACCATGCCGTCGGCGGTCAGGCCGTACTTTTTCTGGAACTTGATTACCGCCTGGCGGGTCTGTTCGCCGTAAATGCCGTCGGCTGTGCCGCTCATGTAGTCGTATTGAATCAGCCGCCGCTGAATCTTCTTCACATTCTCGCCGGTATCGCCCGGCCCCACCGTCACCGCCGCGTAGCATACCGGCACCATGCACATAATCAGCGCCGCGCACAGCAGCAGCGCCGCCAGCCGCCTTTGCTTCATATTATTCCTCCCGTTATTTTATATGCTCTGTTTAGGCTCAGCCAAACGCCCGGCTCATCCAGTCCCATATCGCGCTGTAAAACTCGACTTCCGGCGCGTCGGCGCGCGCAGTCGCCGCCGCGTCGGGCAGCGGCACGCACATCGCCGGGTATATCACGCACCACCAGTTTTTGCCCTCTGCCTTACCCAGCTTTATCTTCAGTGCCGCATATCGCCCCGCGGGCACCACCGCGCCGTCGTACTCCCTGTCTGGGAAATCGTACTCGCCAAGCTCGGCGCGTGCGGAGTAGTCCATGCCGTTTACGCGCAGCACCGCGTTTGACAGCAGTTCTATCTTCTCCAGTTCGCCGCTCAGAAATTCCAGCGCCTCGTCCTTATCGTCAAGCGCCCTCAGCCGCGCGCCGTATGCGGCGATTATCGCGTCGCGCACGCGCAGTTTGACCGCCTGCGCCGCGTCCGAATCGTCGTCGGCGATTATGTGCAGGCGCACTATGCCGCCTCCGCTTATCGCGCGGTCGAGTTTGTTTTGGGTGCCGCCATCCCCCGCGCTCGCCATACCTATGCCAATAAACGCAATGCCTAACGCTATCATCAGCGCGCTTACCACCCTTAAAACCTTCATATGCCGCCCCCATGCCGCTTTATATGATAAGCGTTGCCATGTATCGCCGATTTATACATTTGAGTTGCGCGCGGTACTTTACACATCGCCCCGTCAGGCGCTATAATTGAATTACATTGAGGAGGTGCTCACTTGACACCAGAAATACATTCCGCGCGCGCAGCCGTAATCGGGCGCGTGGACAGCGGCGACGGTCATCCCGACCTGATACGCAATGAATACGACGCGCGCTTTACCGACATGCCCGACGGGTTTGAGATGCAATACGACGAGCCGGACGCGCATGTCAAAATCACATGCCGCGAGGGCATGGCGATAATGGAGCGCAGCGGCGTTCCCGAAAGCCGCATGGAATTCGTGCCCGGCCAGACTATCGCGGCCGCGTACATACTGCCCGAGGGCGCGTTCGATATGAGCGTGGAATGCACATCGCTCAGTCTTGAGCGCGTAGGGTCGCGCGGCGTGCTGAGGATAGCGTACCGGCTTTTGAGCGCCGGTCAACTGATGAGCGACAACCGGCTCATGATAACGTATCGCGTATGCTGAGGGACGAGCTGGCGAGACTGGGTCTTGCGCCCAGAGCCGCACGCCCGCGCGGCGCGGATGACACGACCGTGTTTACCGCCTATGCGCGCGGCGGCATAAGCCAACAGTGTGTGGACGGACTCAGCGCGCTGGGTCTTGCGTGCGAGATGCGCGGCGATATGGCGCTGATTAAGCCCTTACCCGAGCTGGTTAAGGCGCTCGACGCGCTTTGCCTTGGCAAGCCTCAGCTTGTGCCTGAACCGATACTGCGCGCTTACACACTGCCCGCACATCTTACATATGAACATGCGGCGCTTCTGCGCGAGCTAAGCCGCCTTGCGCCCGGCATCGACGCGGGCGACATGCCGCTTGTCGCGCGCGGGCTAAGGCTGATCGAAGGCCCCTCGAGTGCCGCCGAACGCACTCAATATCAGATCGATATGCGCCGGGCCGCCGCGCTTGCCCTGCGCACGGAGCGCGCGGGCGGCGGACTGCGCGCCTGCGCCTATATAATCGCAATTGGAGGGATTACATATGAAGCTTGAATACATAGGCCACGCCTGTTTTCGTTTGGAACTGGACAACGGCTTTGCATGGGTAACTGACCCCTACGACGGTTCGATCGGGCTGGAGCGCCCCTCGGTCAGCGCGACTGTGACCACACTCAGCCACGGCCACTTCGACCACAACTGCGTCAAGGCGCTGGACGGCGCGGGCCGGCTGCTGGCCTCGGCGGGCGAGTATGAGGAGCAGGGCGTGCGTTTCACGCTGATTCACTGCTATCACGACGAGGAACGCGGCGCGCGGCGCGGCGAGAATCTTATTACCGTATGCGAGGCCGAGGGCGTGCGGCTGTGCCACATGGGCGACATCGGGCATCAGCCGGACGCGGAGCTGTTAAAGCAGATCGGCCGCGTAGACATACTGATGCTGCCGGTGGGCGGCACGTATACGCTTGACGGCGCGGGCGCGGCAAAGGCTGCGGCAGCGATAGCGGCGCGCACAGTCGTACCGATGCATTTTAATGTCCCACGGCTCAAGCTGGACATAGCCGGGCCGGAGGCGTTCCTTGAGGCGATGGGCGGCGCATATGCGCGCGCGGGCAGCGTGCTGGACGTGAAGAGCGCGCCTGCAGGCGTGGTGCTGATGACCCCGTCGCGGTAATAGCTGAATTTTAGAGTGTGTCTCAAGCGGGACAATCCGCAGACCCAAGTGGATTTTGCGTCAGTTCAAGGAATAAATCCGAAGGCTTAGCAGCGCTAAGTCGAGCCTTGTGACGCAGAAATGGCGGAGCGACGCCCGAAATTGCGTACTCCGGAATTTTTGAGACACACTCTAAGGCAGATAACAGGCAAAGTCTTTTTCAGGAGGCATTGTTTATCATGGAAAACTCGCGTCAATTCTGGATAGACGTAATGCTGCGCATATCGGACCCGGTGCTCGACAGCCTGAGCAAGGGCCGGCTTCGCAGCGATATGCCGCTAAAGCATCATCCCGACTCGCACGACCGCGCGGACTATACCTACCTTGAAGCACTGGGGCGCACACTGATGGGCGTTGCGCCGTGGTTGGAAACGCCCGCCGAAGACCCTGTTGAGGAGGAACTGCGCGCGCATCACGCGGAACTCGCGCGCAAGGCGATTGCAATGGCGGTCGATCCCGCCTCGCCCGACTGTATGAACTTTGAAAATGGCTATCAGCCGATAGTGGACGCGGCGTTTCTGGCGCAGGCGCTCCTGCGCGCACCTAAGGAGCTTTGGGGA
The DNA here is from genome assembly GCA_900553645.1 of uncultured Eubacteriales bacterium. The sequence continues at coordinate 3,673 of USEE01000035.1, read as the reverse complement.
AAGCTTGACGATCAGACGCGCGCCAACCTGATTGCCAAACTCAAGCACACCCGCACGCGCAAGCCGTGGGCTAACAACTGGCTGCTGTTTTCAGGCATAATCGAAGCGTTCCTGTACACGGCGGGCGAAAGCGACTGGGACCAGATGCGCGTCGATTACGCGCTTAAACAGCACATGCAGTGGTACGTGGGCGATGGCATGTACGGCGACGGGCCGGAGTTCCACTGGGACTATTACAACAGCTTTGTGATTCAGCCCATGCTGGTTGACATACTGCGCACGGTGAGCGACGTCAATCCCGACTGGGCGCAGATTAAGGACGCGGTCATGCGGCGCGCGGCGCGGTACGCCACGGTGCTGGAGCACCTTATCGCGCGCGACGGCACTTACCCGGTTATCGGGCGTTCGTCGTGCTATCGCTTCGGCGCGTTTCAATCGCTGTCGCACGCGGCGCTGCTTCATAATCTGGAGCGAAAAATATCGCCCGCGCAGGTGCGCTGTGCGCTGACCGAGGTCATACGGCGCGTGACCGAATGCCCCGGCATGTTCGACGAGGACGGCTGGCTGAACATCGGCGTGTGCGGCGAACAGCCCGCGATGGGCGAGACGTACATATCGATAGGCAGTCTGTACCTGTGCTGTGCAGTATTCCTGCCGCTGGGACTGCCCGCAAGCGACCCGTTCTGGAGCGCGCCCGATGCCCAGTGGACGGCGCAGCGCATGTGGGGCAGCGAAAATCTGCCTTGTGAGCACGCTTTAAGCTGATTCTATGATTAAGGGGCGGCGACAAAACGCATAAGCGCTTTATCGCCGCCCCTTTTGATCTTTCCAGAACCAACGCATAAAAGCCGCAGGCATCCGTCGATTTGGACGCCCGCGGCTTTTGCTGTTTAATCGGTTATTTAATTATCAGCCCGCTATTGCTTCATTAGTCGTATCGACAGAAGTGGCCTCGCCGCCCATCGAGGCGGTCATCAGCGTCGCGATGCCGGGCACCTGTACGGCACTCATTATCGCGTTGGTCAGCTCGGACTGCACGTTGGCGAGCAGGGACTGAACCTCTTCATCGGTCGCATCGGCCAGGTTCAGCGCGCTGGCGGCGTTGGTGCTCATCAGCTTATCCTCGCCCATCGGGAGCTTGGAGTAGCTGAGCTTGCCGGTCGCGGAGATCGCACCGCCCACGTCAATGCTGAACACAACATCACTTGTGGAGCTGGTGTCGTCGGACTCGTGATGTACGTCATATCCCAGAGTGAACAGCGGCATCGGATCATCGCTGCCCTGCGTCACGGTCAGCGCGATGCTTACGTTATCGTCGCTGTCGCTTACGGCTTCCTTGGCGTAGTTGAAGCCGAACTCGCCCTGCTGTACATTGCCCGTGAATACAGAAACGCTGCCGTTGATGGTCTTCTTATTGTCGGTCTCGTCCCAGTCAAACGCGACGCTCATAGAGCCCGCGTCGCCCTCCTCGCCCATCGCGGCGGGGGTTACGTTCATTGACATGTTGGCATAGCCGGTCTGTTCGCCGCCGTTTACGGTCAGGTATACGTCAACGAAGGAGTTCTCAGCGCCGGTCAGGTACATGCCGGAGGCCATGTCAACAAAGTCGGCTTCCGCACCCTCGACCACGCTCAGAGCCAGGTCGAAGTCCATCGAGGAGCTGGCCTCGTCCACTTCCGCATCCTCAACCTTCAGGCTCTCCATCATGCCGCCGATGTATTCCTTCATGTCGATGGTGCAGCGCTCAATCTGAATGTCGGTAACAGAAGTGCCGTCCTCGGCGGTGGCCGCGAACACGGTCATCTTGAGGCCGTTGGGCATGGTCATCTTCTGGGCGTTCTCGACGAACGCGGTGTACATGGCGCTGAAATCAACGTCGCCAATGTCCTCACCGCTCTGCGCCGCGGCGGAGGTAAACGCCTCGCCTACCGACTCCATCGCCGCCACTACCTGCTCGTTGCCGTACACGGTGGTTATGATGCCGGCGATGAGCTTGTTGGCCTGCTCGGCGGTCATATCCACGACGGCCTCGGTACCGACGTAGGTCACTTCATTAATGGTGCGCTCGGCATCGGTCGGGGTAACGTCCGCGGTTACTTCGCTCATCAGCTCAGATATTGCGGTGGTGTCAAAATTAATGTCAGTATCCGGCTCGGCGCTGTCAACCGCGCCTATCGCAACCGCGCCCGCGATCTCGGCCCACACGCTGTCCATGATGGGAGTGAGGTCGCTGAATTCCTCATCGGTTTCCGCGCCCAACTTGGCCAGCGCGTCGCCCATGCGGTCGTAAGGTATGGTAACAAGCTGATTGGCCAGCAGGACGGTCGCATCCTTCTCGCCCAGCTCGGCGGCAATGCTTATCTTCGAGTCGTCGGGAGTACCCACGGTCAGGCCCGCGATAGCATTTTTGTTGTTGGCGTCCACGCCGCCCAGGAGCTTGAGCGTCAGGCCGGTAAAGTCCAGCTGAGTGCCCATGTAGTTTACGATAAGGTCGCTTACGCTGGCCTCATAGTAACCGCTGCCCGCTTCTTCGGCCTGTGCGGCCATGGGCAGGAGCATCATCACGGCCACGAACAGGGCGGTGATTTTGCGCATGAAAGATGATTTCATTGTGATCCCCCTTCACATTGGTTGTATACTGGATAGACGTAATCTACCGTATTTCGGTTTCAATTATATCGCCATCAAACGCACAAAATCAATATTTATTGCACGAAATGTACTTTTTCGCGTTTGAAATTGCGCGATGTGGTGCCTGTAATATGCGTTTGAATGTCTTTGCGAAAAGCATATAGCCGCACCAATCACGTCCTGCTAAGGCAAGAGCGGAATGCGCGCCCGGCATGGACATGTGGTCTTTGGAGTGCGTCGCAAGCTAAACAATCCGCAAGTGTTCAGTAAGAAATCCCAAGGCCGATCAGAACCAATTCGAGCCTTGTAACGCAGTACTGACGAAGTGCCGCCCGACATTTCGCACTCAGAATTTTTTAATACGCACTCTGTACTTTCTCGGACAATGACCGCCTACCCACGCGCCTTAGATTATATTCTCTCGCACACGGTCTGCTCCAGCAGCGCGGGCATAGCGTCGGTGTCTATCAGGCGCGTGCCCTCAGTCATGACGCTGGCGTTGCCGCACGCCGCGCCCCACCTGAGCGCCGCCTCCGCGCCGCCGCCCAGTGCAAAGCCATGCACCAGACCCGCGACCATCGAATCGCCCGCGCCCACGGTCGAGCGCACCGGCACATCCAGCGCCGCCGCGAAGTACGCCTCGTTTTCGCCCGCGATCAGCGCGCCCTCGCCGCCCATCGACACGGCCACCCACTTTACGCCCGCGCGCGCGATTTCCTGTGCGCAGTGGAGTATGTCGCTTCTGTCCTCCAGCTCGCGCCCGCACAGCAGACCCAGCTCATACTTGTTGGGCTTAATCAGGAAAGGCTTTGCCTTTATGCCTTCGCTCAGGCGTTCGCCGTCGCAGTCCAGTACGCAGCGCGCGTCCATCTTTTCGCCTATGCGTTCGATTGCGCGGCGATAGAAATTCGCGTCCGTGCCCTTGGGCAGACTGCCGGTCAGTACCATGTAATCGCTGTCCGCCGCCGCACGCACTATCATCGCGTCGGCGCTCTTCAGCGCTTCGGGCGTTACCGGCGCGCCCGATTCGTTTATCTCGGTG